>NZ_JFJV02000211.1:0-711 GCF_000611145.1 Cupriavidus sp. SK-3
TTAGTCCGCTCGAACTTTTCCTTTGCCATTTCGCGACTCCTGTGTCGGTAGCGATATTGCCAGTGCGGTATTTGGTGCCCATGGGCAGGATCGAACTGCCGACCTCTCCCTTACCAAGGGAGTGCTCTACCACTGAGCCACATGGGCGAAACTTGACTGCTGCTTTTAGAACTGCAACCCGGGCAATCTGGAGCGGGTGAAGGGAATCGAACCCTCGTCGTAAGCTTGGAAGGCTTCTGCTCTACCATTGAGCTACACCCGCCGGGTTACCACGCTTTCTGCTTCACCCACACCTGCCGGGCACTACTACTTTGCAATTCTTGGTGGAGAGGGTTGGATTCGAACCAACGTAGGCGTAAGCCAACAGATTTACAGTCTGCCCCCTTTAGCCACTCGGGCACCTCTCCGCAGAGAACTTAAGATTATGGTGTAACTCTCCTTGGCTGTCAAGCACTTTCCGTACTATGCAAAGTCCGGAAGGACAGCCCATTTGGAGATGACGTCGATGCCTGCACTGGCCATCTTCGGTCACACCATCAATCTCCGGTGTTCGATAAAAAATGAACACCTTCACCCTATAGGGGCTCGCCGGAGCCGCCAGAAAGGCGCCAGGCGGCCTTCCTGGCGCACCTGGGACCTACAAGCTGCCGAGCCAAACAGCGCGACAGCGGCGCTTTAATCAGCGCAAGCGAAGCCCCAAAAGCAAAACCC
>NZ_JFJV02000212.1:0-2255 GCF_000611145.1 Cupriavidus sp. SK-3
TCGCTGTCGATCCTCGAGTTGTCCCCGAACACTGACACGTTGCAGCGCCACGAAACCCTGCCGGCCGGACTGGAGGTGCTGTCCGACCCGGTGCCGCTTGGCACGCAGGCAGCCGGTGGCGATGACGGCATCGAGTGCATCTACCGGACCACGCAAGCGGTCGACTTGTATCCGCTGCGCCTGACCGAGGCCAACGCCTATGCGCGCGAGGATGGCCGCTCGGTGATCCGGCTAAGGCTCGAACTACTGGCGCCGGCACTGCGCGAGCAACTGGCGGTGCCGCGCCTGCGGCTCTACCTGCACGCCGACCGGCCATTGGCGCTGGCGCTGTACGCCGCGCTCACCGNCCGGTGCCGCGCCTGCGGCTCTACCTGCATGCCGACCGGCCGTTGGCGCTGGCGCTGTACGCCGCGCTCACCGCCCCGCCGCAGGCCATGCAGGTGCGCATCCCCGGCTACCCGACCGAACGCCCGGGTGCGCCCCAGGCGATGCCCGGCCTGGCGCTGCNGCGCAACGCCCGGGCGCGCCCCAGGCGATGCCCGGCCTGGCGCTGGAAGCGGCCGGCTTCGACGCGCAGGCACGCCTGTGGCCCAAGCCGGACAATGCCTTTGGTGGCTACCAGCTGCTGCTGGAGTACTTCACCTTTCCCGAGAAGTTCATGTTCGTGGACCTGGTGGGGCTGGACATGGGCGCCATCCCGCCAGGTACGGCGCATATTGACGTGGAGGTGGTGCTGGCCAGCCCGTTCCCCGACGACATGCGCTTCTCGGCGGAGAACGTGCGGCTCTTCTGCACGCCCATCATCAACCTGTTCGAACTGGAAGCCGACCCGATCACGGTCACGCACGTCGAGACCGAGTACCGGGTGCGGGCCATGGAGCAACACGGGCAGCATGTCGAAGCGTACTCGGTCGACACCGTGCGGGGCTTCGAGGCCGCGAGCGGCGCGCNGATGGAGCAACACGGGCAGCATGTCGAAGCGTACTCGGTCGACACGGTGCGGGGCTTCGAGGCCGCGAGCGGCGCGCGCTTCGAGTACGCGCCGTTCGCCGCCTTCCGCCACCGGGGCGGCATGCTGCGCCACGAGATGCCGGAGCGCTACTTCCACACCCGCGTGCGCCGCGGGCCCTCGGGCAGGTTCGACACCTGGGTGGTGCTTGGTGGCCATGCCTGGGAGCAGCAACAGACCCTGCCCGAGGAGACGCTGTCGCTGTCGGTCACGGGCACCAACGGCATGCTGCCCCGCAAGGGTCTGCGCGAGGCCGGCATCACGCGTATGCGCGACGGGTTCGCCAACGTCGGCACAGTGCGCAACCTGACGGCGCCGACCCTGCCGGTGTACCCGCCCACCGCCGACCGCTTCCACTGGCGCGTGCTGTCGCACCTGGCGCCAAACTACCTGTCGCTGCTCGATGCCGAAGTCCTGCGTGGCAGTCTTGCCCTCTACGACTGGACGGAAGGCGAGATGAACCGCCGGCGCATCGACGCCATCACGGACGTGCGGCACCGGCCCCTGCAAAAGCTCGTCAGGGGCGGCCTGCTGCGCGGCGTGGAGATCGAGGTGGTGCTGGACAGCACCCGCTTTGCCGGCGAGGGCGACGTCGAGCTCTTCGGCGAGATGCTCAACCGCTTCCTGTCGCTCTATGCCACGCTGAATCTGTACACCCGGCTGGTGATCGTGTCGCAGCCAGGCGGCAAGCGGCTCGCATGGCCCGACAGCAAGGCAGAGGGGGCACCGTTTTGAGCCTGCCGAACCTGCCTGCAACGGGGGCGCGGCAGCGCGCCTTGCTGCCCGCGCTGCTCGCCCGTGCGCCGCAGATGAACTTCTTCCGGCTCTGCGAGCTGATCGAGTTGTCTGCGCCGCAGTGTCCGCCGCTGGGCACGACCGATTCCCCGGCCAATGAACCGGTGCGTTTCCGCTCGCATGGGCGGCTGGGCTTCCCGGGGCGGGAGATTGACGCGGTGGAGCACGATGGCGACCACCCCGAGCGGCCGCCGGTGGTGCGGACCACCTTCCTGGGCCTTTACGGCGTGGATGCGCGCATGCCGTCCTACTTCGTGGACGAGGTTGCCCAGCGGCGCGACGGGGCAGAGCCGCTGGCGGCCTTCCTGGACCTGTTCCACCACCGGATCGTCACGCAGTTCTACCGCGTGGCGCGCAAGTACCGCTATCCGGTGGGCTTCCGGCGCGGCGGACAAGACGACGTGTCGTGTTACCTGCTGAGCCTGCTCGGGCTGGGCCTCGGCAAGCCGGG
>NZ_JFJV02000213.1:0-59949 GCF_000611145.1 Cupriavidus sp. SK-3
GTTAAGGTAAAAGTTCGAAGGGGCGGTTTTTGTACATTCTGAGGAGACCCAACAATGTTGTTCGATCCTCGGTCGTTTGTTCCTGACATCCATCCGGGACAGCAACCCGCATGGACGCCACACCGAAAGCATCCCGCTGCCGGAGGTCGGCCTGCCCATGATTTTCTGACGCTGCCGAAGCTTCCAGACTCTGTACCAGCTACTGCGCGCCTCACCTATGGCGATGAGATGGAGGTCGTGGATCTGGTGCTCGCGCAGTTTGCGGCCGGCATGCTAAGGGCTAGCGATGTGTCGAACCCGACCAGTGCGGGGGATGCTCTCGCACAGGCCATGTTCGCATGGCTGGGTAAGCGAATCCCAACGTGTCAGCGATTGCAGTTCGGCGTGACGCTGATTGATCGCGGCGCTGCCATGGACCAGGTCATGCAGTTCGGCTGGGAAGACGGGCTTGAAGCGCCGCTCTACCTGGCCATCGAATTGCCCGGCGAGGAGGTCTATGCGATCGGGGAAGCGCGGGCGCAAGCCATTCGTGCGGCCCACCCGTCGTTGCTCTTCACCGCAATGAACCTGATCAATGCCGCGTGCGGCAAGTCGCTGTTCGTCCGTACGCCTGACATGCTGCTGGACCAGTTCGCCCGCTGGCATTGGGATCACGACGCGACCCTGGCCGACGATGAGAACGCCCGGCAGTTCCTCAAAGAGAACTTCGGCGGCGAGGAAGCCGACATCGAGCGCTATCTGCCGTCGGTGGTGCGCGCCGAGCTTGCACCGGACGACACCCTGCCACTGTATGCGCACGTTGATGCGGCTTCCGCGCATCTGCGGGAGCTGGGTCCGCGCAACTTGCGCGCTCTGGCTCGCTTGCATAGTGGGTGGCTGGGCGAGCTTTGTACGGCGCTCGCCGACCTTCGGCTGCTGCTGGCCAGGGCGGGGGAGCGGTCGGCCATCGCCGGCGCCCAATGGGCGGAGCCGGCCTATTCGGCCGCGACCATCGCCTATCGTCCCAGTGACTATGTGTCGGAGATCCTTGACGACCACTATGAATGCCTGAACAACGCTGGCGACGCCACGATGTTCCAGTGCTTCATTCCTCTTGCAGACGACGCCGCGGCGATCCGCCAGCAGTTCCGCGATATGGCGGACATGCTGCAAATCATCGGCGCGCTTGACCGCGTGCTCACACACATTTCTTCATAGGAGGGCCCCCATGGCCGAGATCCTGACCACTTCGCGGTCGCATGACGTGGTCCTGCAAGGGGCCATTTTGCTTTATGGCCGCGCTGTCGGAGACTTTTCGTATGCCACTGCGCATCGAATTGAAACGGACGGAAACACCGGCCGCCCTGTGATCGGGGCCGGCACGCCGCTCAATCGGCTGGCGCTGATTCAAGCGGTGCGCCAGGTCGCCGAGGCCTCGTTGCCAAAGGGCGAGTTCCTGACGCCCAATGTGCTGTCGATCAGCCCCGCCGCAGTGACGTGGTGGAGTCCAGCAGCGCATCGCCGTGTGTTCTTCAACTGCAAGGAGCTTGGCGAGTGCAGCGCCGTGGTGCCGCATCCGGCCCTCGTTTTCCAGGCGTCGCACACGGGGTTCCGTGTCTTCGCACTGCCCGGGCAGGAGCGGCCGGTGTCGGCAACGGTGCTTTTCGAGCCGCCTTACTTCAATACGTGGGACAACGGGAAGATCTGCATTGGGAGCGCACATGTGCCAAAGCAGATCGACGTCGCCTCCATTGCAGGCTGGGAATCCGGGTTCTTCAACTCGGCATTCACCCATCCCAACCACGGCGGCCAGCGCGTGAAGTACAAGCGCGGCGCCTACGCCTTCTGGAAGGACATGCTTGACGGGAAGTTTCCGGACTACCCGAGGCAGGTTCTCATCCCCATGAAACGTACGCTGGCCGATCTGATCGCCGGCAAATTGGACCATTGACCATGCATCCTGCTGATGTGACCCTGCAACAATCCTTCCCGTCCATCATGGTTCCGCGCCTTTCCACGCTCGAACCCATGACCCGGGCGGGGGAACGGCTGCTCATCGCAGCCAACGGTGTGTTCCTCGAGATCACGCGGCCCTGGCTAAAGGTCGTTCGCCGGCTCGGCGGTTTCCAGCATCGCACGACCATCCCGTATGGCAACGCGAGCGAAGAGACCGATCTTCTGTGCGGCCGCATTCCCGCACGATTGATCGGCGAGTTTGCCGAAATGGCGCGCACCGCGTATCCCAAGGAAACGGGTGCGTGGGTGGTGTGGAATACTACGAGCCAGGCCTTCAGGCTGGTGCCAGTGCAGATCCTCGAGCACAGTGCTGGCCACCTGAAGTATGACCGGCCAGCGCTGGCAGACGATGATGTGCTGGTCGTGGACTGCCACTCCCATGGCCGATCGCCGGCCTACTTCTCGTCGACGGACGATGTGGACGACCAGCACGACGTGAAGTTTGCGTTCGTGTTGGGCAACTGCGCTGCGCCTGTCCCTTCCATGGCCCTGAGGCTCTGTGCCAAGGGCATCTTCGAGGCGGTGGAGAGCGTGCCGGCAGAGTGGTACGCAGCTGCCAGCCTGGAGGTCGTGTCATGATCGAGCATCGTATTCCCGAGGTCATGACCCGACGCGCCTGGAATGTCGTCGTCGTTGGTGCTGGCGGTACCGGCAGCGCCTTGCTTCCCAATCTGGCGCGGCTGCATCACGCCATGCTTGAGCTGGGCCACCCCGGTGGCATCGAGTGCACGGTCTACGATGACGATACGGTCAGCGAGACCAATGTCGGCCGCCAGGGCTTCTATCCCGTGGACGTCGGTCAGCCCAAGGCGACTTTGCTGGTCAACCGGCTCAACAATCTGATGGGCACGCGCTGGGAAGCGCGCGTCTGTCGCGTTGGTAGCCGGGATCGCTTTACCTGCGACATGGTGGTCGGGTGCGTCGACACACGTAAGGCTCGCAAGGCCATCCTGGGCGCGATGAGCCGGGGGACCGGTGGCTACTATCTTGACTGCGGCAACGAGTCGGACAGTGGCCAGGTCATCCTCGGTCAGGTTCGCGGCAAGGCCGCTGAGCGACTGCCTCACGTGGGCGATCTCTTTCCGGCGCTGTTGGACCCGAAAGGGGACAAGAAGGACACGGCTCCGTCGTGCTCCATGGCCGAAGCACTTAGCAAGCAGTCGCTGGTCATCAACCAGGCGATGGCGGTGCAAGCGTACAACCTGCTGTGGACGCTGTTTCGCACGGGCACCCTGCAGTACTGCGGCGCGTTCGTGAATCTGGCGGTTGGTCGCACGAACCCGCTGCCAGTTGATCCTCAGGCTTGGGAACGATTCGGGTATCACCTCCCCGAGCCGAAGCGGCGGGGGGGAACCCCCCCCCGGAGCCGAAGCGGCGGGCGAAACCCGCCCCGCGCCGAGCCGGTTGAGCCCGTCATCTCCGCGTTGTTGGGGATGGCTTTTCCCTTTGGCGCGTTCGGGTTGCATTAATCCGGGGCCTGTTTGACCGTTATACCCGCGCCGCTGGCGCGAACCACCTTCATCAACCCCTTGGGGCACTAGCCCTGCGGGCGTGCTCCATCTCTTACCTTGGAGCACTTCATGAGCCATTCTTCCAACACGCCGCGCGCTTATCGTCGCATCTTCGTGACCGGGAGCTGGCTGCCGGACAACACAGCGGTCGGCGCCTACTGGAACGGCACGATGTGGAACGGCTTTCCGGTCCCTATGTTCACACGCGAAGACGGCGACGGACTCTGTGCGGCCATGCCGAACCTTGTCTACGTGGAGCGCCGGCAGGCGTTCCTTTTCGACGAAAATCAGCAAGTTGAATGGTTTCGTCCCTCGATCGCCGTGGTGGACGGCAAGGAACAGCACCTCTACGCAATCGGCGATGGCTGGTGTTGGCAGTTCGCGGACTACGCGGTCGATCCGAACCTGGAGAACTGGCTTGCGGGTAGCTACCTGCAACTTCACCTGCGACCAAGTGTGCGGGCGTGGATCCAGGAACTCGCATGGGCGAATGGCCAGTCGCTGGAGCACCACGCCGAATTTCTTCTGGCGTGTTTCTGCGAAGAGCGCAGAGACGGGCGGCCCAAGTTCGATCTATCCGGCTTCGAGGCTACAGCGTCGCGCGCGCAGCACACAACACCCATTTCGGGTGGCGATGCTGTGCGCGCGCGCCGTGGGCCGTGGCTCAATGTCGTAGACGCTGTGTTGTCGCTTGTCGCAGCCGAAGACGGCGGCGAGCCATCGAGGCTCTCGCGCGAGATATTTGCAGAAGTCGTGCTGGATGGTCTCGCTCGCGAGCTCGGCGGTGTGGTGTAGCCGGACCGCTCCACATTCTCCGCCGAGCCTGCTACCATTACGTTACCTACCGCGTCTCAGACGCATCGACCCTTCCGGTTGTATAGCCGGACAACTCTTCTCTCCCCACCTACGGGCCTTCCTGCCCGTGGGCATGTTGGCCTTTTTTTCCCCTGAGGCCATCATGTTCAAGCGATTCTTTCTGCTTTTCCTTTGCTGCGCCATTTTCACCGGCTGCGCTGCACAGCCGACTTCGCCGAACACCTATCGGGGTTCCGAAGCGCTGCGCCGTGGTGGTGCCGAAGCTGTCACGGTCCTCCGGGTCCGACCGGTCACGATTGTCGACAGCGACGGATTGATGTCCGCAAACACCGGCGTGCCTGGCGTTCTTGGTGCCGTTGTCGGCGCGGTCCTTGGCGCTCGCGTCATTGGTAACGGCAACGGTCGTTACCTGGCTGGCGCCTTGTCGGGCACCGTCTCCGCGGTGATCGCGCAGACGGCGGCCAACCATCTGGGCCGCCGCGACGGTGTTGAGGTCATTGTCCGCACGGACAACGGCCGGCAAATCGTCGTCACCCAGGATGCCGATCAGCAGTTCGTCACTGGCGAGCAGCTGTACCTCGTCTCGTGTGCCGGTGGCTATCGCCTGACTCGCTAACGGGCTCCAGTCCGGAGCCTCGTCTCTTTCACCTTCCCCACGCGGGCCTCCCGCGCGGGGGGCTCTGTCGCGACCTGGAGTTCACCATGTTCGACGTTGCAGAAGCATCACCCATCACCATTACCCCGATCGAAACGAAAGGGAAATACATGTTTGAAGTCGCGGATGGCATCCGTCGGCAACTGCGCAGTGCTGGGCTCGAGCCGGAATGGCTGAACGCCGCCAACTTTATGGATGACGACAACGAAGCCTTGTACGGTCCGAAGTCGTCCCGTCAGTGGCCCCAGTTCGGTGCACGTGAACGGCTTGCCGTCTCCGTGCATCGTGGCTGGTCGGAAGGATGGGCGGTCTTCGTTGACCGCGTTGGTTATACCGACGATGCGTCCAACCTGGTCACCACTGCCCAGAAACTGTTGGTCGGCAAGATGCTGTCCGAGCGCCAAGCTTGGGACACTGTCCGCGCGATCAGCAAGATGTTCGATATTGCCTGATATCCAGGCCTATCCATTCGCAAGCCCGGGAGGGCTTGCCCAACCCCTTGGGGTTCGGCAAGTCGCTTTCACCCGCGTCATCGACGCATCGACCCACTGTCCGGCAACTCCGGACCAACCCATTGCGGGACACTCGTCCCGACAAGGGAGGGGATGTCCCCATCTGATTCGAGGATATCCATGAAGCTTCCCAAGTCTCTTCTTCGTCCCCACGCTCCCGGCAATCCGGCAGCATGCCTGGTGCTGCGTCGCGACGCATGCCGCATGCTGCGCCGCTTTGCCGGTGACATGGCATTGCGCCCACGCGATTACACGATCCGTGAGCATCGTCAACGCCGGCGCGAGGTGGCCGTGTTCGCGCTTCAGACGGAATCGTTGCTGCTCGAGATCCAGCATCGGCCAGGCGCCGACGGCATTCGCATGTCCTATCGGACGTGCCGCGGTCGCAATGACCTCAGCGGTGGCAGCAACAACGCCATCGACTTGCCTTCACTCTCCACCGATGAGGGCTATACCAATCTGCTGACCACGCTTCGCGTGGTTGCCGGTCGGCGCAGCTGAGGGATCATCATGACGACTCTTATCAAGGTCACATTCACATCGACGGCAGGCGAGGAGATCAACGGTCAGGCGCAGTTCGAGCCGATGTCTGAGCTCGTGACGCTGCCCTCACGATTGCTTGAGCTTGTAAAGCGAGCCAGGGCTGCAGGTGATGGGCATGCCCTCGTCGCACATGAGGACGGGTATCGCTATCCGCTGGAGCCGGTTGAAGTTGGTGTCTACCAGCTTGACCGCTCGCGTCGGCATCGGCAAAGGCTGCTGGAGCAAGCCTGGAAGGCTGTTACGGCTCCAACCAAGGATCAGCGGCAGCAGTCTGGCCGCTTTGCACACACGCTGTCAGCCGCTGCGCTCATCGGCGCCAGCGTCTACGTGGGGTCTAGCAACGTATGGACGCTGATCGCCCTAACCGACGTACTTTGCCTCGTCGGCGTCGGCGCTGCACTATTTCTCGTCGGCACAGTTCTTTCCAAAGGAGACTGAGCTATGACTCTCGGCCTTTTTGTATTGATTCTCGGCGGTGCCATCTCGGCCTTCCTGCTCTGGGCAGACCGAAACGGTCGTCGTGTACACAAAGACTAAGCGCTGTTTCGTCCAGGCCCAGCCATTTGCGGTCGCAAGTCCGCAAGCGCCGATCCAATCGGCTCACCGCATGAACGCACTCCACATAAGGATTGCGTTTTCATTTCCAGACCCACACGGGCGTCGTCCCGATGGGGCGGCTCCCTCCCAAAGGAGTATCCCCAATGGACGACATCGTCTATGGCGCTGGCTCGGCCAGCTATCCTGCTGGCGTGCTGGTGCGCGTTGGCCTCTATGGCTCGAACCTGCGCCCGGCACTCCAGCTGGTCTGCGCTGACGATGGCATGCCCTATGCCTCGCTCAGCGTGAACTTGCCGGAGGCGCCATTGCTCGCCGGCGAATTCTGTGTGGCGGCCGACTGGAACCTGCCCGCAGACCTGAAAGCGGCGTTGCTTGCCACCGGCAAGTTCGCTGACACGGGCCGCGGTACCGCAGGCTGCGACCAGGGCGGCTCTATCTGGCGCATCACGTGTCCCGAGCTGCTGTCGCAGGTTGCGGCTGCCCGGATTGTCGCCAGCCGGTCCCGTCCGACCCCGCGCATGGCCGCCTTCGCTTAGCACTACATCCCATTCCAACCCTTTCGGGGCACGTCCCCGAAGGGGCGTGCTCCGTCCTGGAGCACATCATGTATGTCATCACCCTCGGCCAGCGTGCCGAAACTCGCACGACGCTCGCCGGCGTGCTGCATCTGCTCAACGACGACCGAGGCGAGACGGCCCAGCCGCGCTTCGAAGAGATCGCGGTGCGCCACGTGGAGGGCGGCAACATCCCCGTTGTGTGCCTGTCGCATGGCAAGCTCGGCGTTCGTCCTGGCGGAAGCGCCCGTTCGATTCTCGCGCGGGTCATCGATGAGGTGGATCGCTTCCTCGTGCGCGTGGGCGGAAAGGTCCTGCGGCCGCAGGAAATGAGTCGTGCCTCCTGGGGTGCCGTACTGGCGGCGGGCCGCTTGGCCTACTTCCCGGAGGAAGCCATCGACTTGTCACAAGGCGCGGCCGGACCGCTGTTCCAGACGGCGGATCTCTTCGAGAAGTCGGGGCCCTTCGACATTGCGCAGTACGTGCAGTCCGAATTTGTCCGGCGCTTTGGCTATGGCACCAACGGGCCGTTGTACGACCCAGCGCAGATCCCGAACGCCCGTCATGAAGTGCACGTCGCGTACGCGCTCTTGCGAGGCGAAAAGCTTCGTGAGTGTGTGCTGAACACGTACCGCGACAATCCGCGCTTCGGGCGGTCGGACCTGGACTGGCTGGAGCCGCTGATCGCTGTGCCTGCACTGCGTGGCGCGCTGCCGGCCCATCACCTGCAGGCTCTCTGCCGTCTCCTGCGACTTGAGAAGATCGCAATCACGCCGCAGAACGCGCCGAAGCTCCTGGCGATCGTTCGACGCGTCCCTGCCGACGGCACCGATGTGCACATGGACGACGCCCTGTACGAGGCTGGCGTACTTGCACCACGGCCCACCCCTGTGGCGCGCCCGGCGGAGGGGCAGGCCGCAGCGCCCGTCTCTGCGCTTGCCTCGCGGATTCATCACCTCATCACGCAGCGGCAGTTCCATGCGACGATGGATAGGGCGAAAGCGCAGCGCGAAGCGTTGGAGATCAGCCAGCGGCATTTCGATGATATTGCCAGGCGCGCGGTGCATGCTCGCGTGTCGACCAGCTTCGACTGGCCCAACAAGGTTGCACTGGCGGTCCTTCAACGGGACGTGGCCACGCTTCTGCATATCTTCGACAATCCGAAGGACTGGAATGTCGACTCCAAGCGTGCCTTGCGCGAAGAGCTCGACGTCGATCTGCTGCAATGCACGGCGTCGGTTCGTCGCCAACGCATCTTTGAGATGTGCGGCTTCTCCGCGGCGGAGCAACAACGCTGGGAGCAGCAGGCGGCGGCCGCGAAAGCTAACCGGCTGGCGTTGCAGGATTTCGAGGATGCCCGCACGCGGGCTGAGGCGTCGAACTGGCGGCTTGAGAGCGGGAAGGTACTCAATGGCCGTGAGTACGTGGACTTCTGCATTGCCGAGGGCTTCTCGGAGATCGTCGATGTGCCGCGCGGCCGCGCGCGCGAATATCACATCCGCGATCCGCGCCGCAGCATGTCCCGACGCCTGCGCGCCAAGGATGGCACGCTGGCCTATGCCAGGGCAAAGCTGGCGCAGGCCGGAACGCCCAGGGCGCTCGCAGCCTGAATGAACTTACCCCTGGCCAAGCGGCCGGGGGATTTCCCTGAAACACATAGCAAAGGTGCGAGTTTTCAGCGGCACCGAACGTCACGTCGTCAGTTAGCCTCTGTCTATCGCGAGCTGTGTTCGCACTGATCGGAATCAGTCCAAACACAGTTTCACCCGCGTCCTGGACGCATCGACCCCAACGCCGGCCTGCCGGCCATCTCTTGAACCTCCCCACAGGGACCGCTCCCTGTGGGGACGGCCTGTGGGATCCCCCTAAGGAATCCCATGGAACTCAGTCCTTCCCAACTGCAGAAGCTGCTTGCTGCTTGCATTCCGGACACGCTGCCCGTCCTCGTGACGGGTGCGCCTGGCATCGGCAAGAGCGATCTCGTCGCCCAGGCCGCCGCGGACGCTGGCCATGAGCTGCTCATCTCTCATCCCGTGGTCGAAGATCCGACCGACTCGAAGGGCTTGCCCTTCCCGTCATCCGACGGCGCCCATGCACGCTTCCTGCCCTTTGGGGATCTGGAGCGTGCCCTGAACGCACGGCGGCCAATGGTCTGGTTCATCGACGACCTGGGCCAGGCGGCGCCAGCCGTCCAGGCAGCCAAAATGCAGCTGCTGCTGGCCCGCCGGATCGGCGAGCATGCTTTGCCGCCACATGTCACCTTCGTTGCCGCGACCAACCGCCGTGTCGACAACGCCGGTGTCTCCAACATTCTCGATCCGCTGAAGTCGCGCTTCGCGACCATCGTGGAACTGACAACCTCGGTCGAGGACTGGACGCGCTGGGCGGTAGCAACGAACCAGCCGCCGGAGCTGATCGCGTTCTTGCGCTTCAAGCCTGATCTGCTGCTGTCCGAAGACCGGACCCGGGAAATCGAGAACCTTCCCAGCCCCCGAAGCTGGGGGATGGTCGGCAAGCTGTCGAAGGTGGTGCCTGCCGAACTCGAGCATGTAGCCTTCGCCGGCGCTGTCGGGGAGGGCGCTGCGACGGAGTTTGTCTCGTTCAAGCGCTTATTCCGCCAGATGCCGTCTCCGGATGGCGTACTTGCGGCGCCCGCCACCGCACCGATCCCGACCGATGTCGCGGTGCAGTACGGCATTGCCACGGCGCTCGCGCGCCTGGCCAACGCCAACAACTTCGATCGCGTGATGGTCTATGCGAACCGGCTCCACGAAGCGGGGCTCGGCGAGTTTGCCGTGCTTCTTGTGCGGGACGCCGTGGAGCGCGATGCGTCGATCGCCAGCACCCCTGCATTCATCGTGGCGCAGGGCGGCCCGATCGGGGCTCACATCCGCGGCGAGTAAAGCCGCCTTTCTGCAACAGCAACACATCTGCCGGCCGGCTCGGGTCTACCCGAGTCGGCCTTTTTCCTTTCCGCTGCCGCTTTGCGGCACATCCCTCTGAGGATTCATCATGAACATTACCAACCTGACGTCCCGCGTCATGCTGTCGACCCTCAACATCTCCGTCTGGCGCGCACGTCGCTTCGATACCCGTGCTACGAAGGAGGTGGAGGCCAAGCACGAAGCCAAGGACATCGGTCGCTTCAACAAGCGGCTGCTGACCGACGGTGCAACGTCCTACAAGGAGGTCTGCGCCATTGGCAATCGTGCACGCTCGCTGTTCGATAGCCACTCGCTCGACTACGACCAGCTGGGCGTGCGTCTGCTGCCCACGACCGTCTACATGGAGGTCGCTGAGAAGCTGCGTGCCCTGCGCGACGAGTTCGACGGCGCCACGGCGCAGTTCCTGGCCGACTATCCGCGCCTGAAGGACGAAGCACGGGTCGCGCTCAACGGTCTCTTCGACGAGGCGGATTATCCGACCGAGGCAGAGCTGCGCAAGAAGTTCGGTATCCGCTTCTCCGTGCTGCCTTTCCCCGATGCTAGCCAGTTCGGCATCGATCTGCCGCCCGACGTGCTACAAGGCCTCCGCGATCAGATGGACGCGCGAGTCATGGGCGCTGTGAAAACGGCCAACAACGACCTCGTCGGCCGTCTGTATGAGGCCGTGCAACACTTCGCCAACCGCCTGTACGGGGAGGGCAACGTGCGGCTTGACGTGGCCGACAAGTTGCGTGAGCTTAGTGCGCTGCTGCCGAAGCTGAACTTCTCGGACGACCCCGCGCTTGCGGCCATCCTCGCCAAGACTCAGGATCAGCTTGCCTGCTACACCGGGGCGCAGCTCAAGGATGACCCGTTGCTGCGGCTGAACGTGACTGAGCGCGCGATGGAAATCGAAGCGCAGATGGCCGCATTCATGGGCGGCCCGCAGCCGGCGATGACGCGCGAGCGGAGCGACATGCCCATGCTCCAATTGCTTGCTGCGTGAGGTTGCCATGCATGCGCGAATCGTGAAGCAACGCGCGGCGCTGGTGCTATCGCAACCGTTCTTCGGTGCGCTGGCCCTGCGCCTGGCCCTCGTTGAGGATCCTGCCTGCGAGAGCCTGTGGGTCGATGGCGTGCGCCTGGGCTACAACCCGGCGTATGTCACGTCCCTGGATGACCTCGAGCTGCGGGGCGTCCTCGCGCACGAAGTGCTCCACGTGGCCAATGGCCATTGTTGGCGCATGGGCGCGCGGGACCAGGAGCGGTGGAACCGCGCGTGTGACTACGCGGTGAACCCGCTGGTGCTCAACGCCCAGTTCAAGCTGCCTCAGGGCGTCTTGCTGGATGGGCGATACCTGGGCAAGTCGGCTGAGGAAATCTACGCGATGCTGCGACAGGAAGAATCGTCGCAGCAGCCGGATGCCGCGGCGGGCGGCGGCTCGGGAACTGGGTCGTCACCGCAAGCCAGTGGCCAGCAGCCAGCACCACTGTCGACAGGATGTGGCGAGGTCCGGCAATACACGGGCGCGGACCGGCCGACGGTGGAGGGCGAATGGCGCGTAGCCGTGAATCAGGCTGCGAAAGCGGCCAAGATGCGCGGCGCGCTGCCTGGCGACCTTGAGCACCTGGTGGAAGCCGCGCTTCGGCCGTCTGTTGACTGGCGAGCGGTGCTGCACCGCTTCGCCGCCCAGGCGGCCCGGTCGGACTACAGCTGGAAGGTGCCCAACCGTCGTTATGCCCATTTGGGCCTCTATCTGCCGTCGTTGCATTCCGAAGCGGTGGGAGACGCGGTGTTCGTGCGCGACTCCAGCGGCTCGGTCTTCGACGAGACGCAGCGGCAGTTTGCGGCGGAGATTATTGCGCTGCACCAACAGCTGCAGCCGGCTCGGCTCATCGTCATCGATTGCGATACGCGGGTCTCGCAGGTCCAGGTTTTCGAGCGTGACGAGGTGGTTGATCTCCGGCCGTTGAAGGGTGGGGGAGGAACTAGCTTTAAGCCGCCATTCGTATATCTGGAGCAGGAGGGAATCGAGCCCGCCTTCCTCGTCTACCTCACGGACCTGTATGGGGCGTTCCCTGCCGCGGCACCGGCCTATCCAGCCCTCTGGGCTTCAGTCACGCCGTTGGACCGCATCGCCGCACCTCCTTTCGGTGAATGCGTAGAGGTGATCGTTTGACCTAAGCCCTGGCTCCGGCCGGGGCGCTTGGAACGAAGTCACTACTGAGCTGTCAATTCCTGTCACCCTCAAGCGAGCCACAAACGTGCCGATGGTGGGTACCGAAGTGGTCGTAGCAGGCTCCAGCCCCGGCGCGCCCGGGGCTCTTCTTTTTGGATTCCTATGTCAGCAAGCATTGTTCAATCCGAAGTATGTGGTCGGACTATTCGCGTCGCCGAAACAACGGCAGGTGCCAGTCGCAGTGAGCGGCTGGACCATTGCCAAAGGCGGCGCGCGGGTTGCCGGCAGGCCGAGGAGCGAGCTTTGGAACCCCAGCTTCAAGTGACGGACGTCGACCGCCTGCCGCGACATGGCATCGCCCTGCGTGTCGACGAGTGGTTTTCAGTTGCCCACAACGGACATTCCTCGCCGTTTGACGACTGGCTCCCGATTGTTGCAATGCCCGTGCAATCTGCAATTGTGGGCATGCGATTGTCGCAAGGCAATGTCGCGTTCGAGCTGCGCCACGGCAAGCAATACGCGATCGAAGACTCGGTGCATGGCGGTCGGACATTTCAATGCATCATTGACAGCTGCGTGCCGCTTGTGGCCTTCATTGACGCGCGAGGCAGCCGAGGACCGTGGATCACGGTCCGAAATCTCTTTACTATCGAAGAGATCGTGAGCATGCGGGAACTGAGTGAATGAAAAAGGAAAGGGCCCGACGCGTCTGCGTGTCGGGCCCTTGTTCTTTACCGTTTTGGGAGAAAGACGACGCTTACGTGCGAGCTTTCCGGAAAATTGCCTTGAGCATGCTCATACTTTTGCCGCCGGCTCGGCCTCCGTCGTCGGCGCGGTGGCTTCGATTGTCGACTCCAGAGCGTCGCCATAGGTGAGGGTGGGAACGCGCGAAATGTTCCCCTCCAAGGCTGCAGAGGTTCCAAGCCGGATGGTACCGGCATAGGCAATCCGGCCTTTCACACGACCATTGATATGCAAGGAAATCCGGGCCGCCACATCTCCCTCGACGGTGCCATCAATTAGCACGTGATCGCCTTCAACGGTGCCACGAATCAGCCCTTCCGCACCGATATGGACCAAGCCTCGGGACGAACGCAAATCGCCGTCGACCAGGCCAAAACAGCTGACGCCGTGATCGCAGGCCATGTGCCCATGGATGCTGAGGCCCGCTTGAATCAAGCTGAAAGTTCGTTGCTGGGTCATATCTGGAGTCAGAACAGTTTGATCTCGTTTCCGCGGCTGGATGCTGGGGTTACTTGCGCGGTCTGTGCGGGGGAGGCCTGTTGCTGCCTGGTGGGCGCCGGCGCAGCCACGTTCTGCTTGGGCGCTTGGGGCTTCGCCCGGGCCTCGGCAGCGACTGCTGAGCTCGCCGCAGGCGCGGGCGCGGAGACCGCCGGCGCAGCCGAGGGTGAGGGGACAGGTGCAGCGGCTGGCTGCGCGACGCTCGGCTGCGACGCGGGCCATCCGTGGCCGCCATCTTCAGCTGGCGCATTGGCCGCTGGCAAAGCGGCTGCCGTCGACGACTCGGGGCGCTTGTGCGTCTCGCCCGACGCGAGCCATCGACCGCCGCCGAAGGCGAGAACGGCAATCAGCACAATGCCAAGGCCCTGCCAATGGATCGGCTTGATCCGCGCCCAGACGGGCACCGGCTCGTTGCCGGACGGCGTGTGAGGTGGGGGCAGCGCCAAGGAGGCGCTAAGGCTCACGGCACCGGGCCGGGCCAGTTCGATCGTGACGGGCGGTTCCGCGTAGTGCGCGTGCAGGCGTTCGATTTCCTTGATGTCCATACTGTCTTTCGTGTATCAGGCTTGATCGATCAGCTTTCCGTCGGGGGAGAAGCAGTCGTTGTCGGGGATGCAAAGCCGGTGGATCGCGCGGATTTGTCTCGCGGCGCCAACAATTGCTTCGTCCTTCTCAGTGTCGGTAATGGACTGGGCCATGTATGCCCCGAGCGCACGGTGAAAGAGCCTGTCGTGCTGGTTAAGCAGCCGGATTAGCCGTCCGGCTAGCGAGTGTGTCACCACGAGCTGCCGTTGGTCGAACCTGAGGCTGAGATGCCGCCTTGGCTGCCGCTCAATCCACTGCAGCCTCGCGTCCATCCATTCCTGCGCCGCCCGAAAGGCCTCGTCCAGGGCGAGGATCTTGCCTTTGCTGGCCACTGAGAATTTGGACGTGATGTAGTTGTAGTCGCTGCGCAGGAAGTTCCGTACGAAGTCGGTGCAGTAGGACACTTCTGTGCCGCTGTCCGTTTGAGGAACGATCTTGGCGACGCGTCCCTCGCTGAGCATCCGGCGGATGGGCTTGGGTCCGGCGTCGGCTGCGGTGGTGTCAGAAGGCGCGTCCCGCGACGATATCAGCGGTATCGGACGCGGCTCGCCATCGGGCAGATGGTGGGAAGGTTCGGCCATGTTTCATGTGGTGGGATCTCTCTCAGCAGGAATTCTGAGACAAAATACTGCACACATGCCCGGAGAAAGCGACACATAATTGGCGAGCTTTCTGACTTATTTCCGGGTGCTGATATGCCACAATTCACTCACACCTCGCGTCACTGACGCATCGACCCTGACTCCTGGCGAGTCCATCCTTTGCTTCAAGTCGTGCCATTTGCGCACGCGCCGACCGGCTGGCTACCGGTGTGGATATTCCTTGTGATAAGTGTTTTCGCCGAACACTTCCCTCATCAGCTCGTAATACGCGTCTTTCGCTGTGCCTCTTCATGAGTGCACGCTGGACACCGTTCGAGCCTGGGACCATGTGGCGTCTCTCTCCAGGCCCCTCCTAGGCAGAACGGCTGACGTCGAGCCGATCCGTGAACCTGCGGCCGAACCTGTGGGTTCGCGAAATGGGTTGTTGTGCAGCGTGACCATGCTGCACGAGGACGACTTTACGTCCTCAGCATGAGCGGCGCGTACGTAGCGCGCTGCTCCCTGAGTGCCACGCCCCCGGAAGGGGCGTGGCATGCAGGTCTCACGAACAAAGCTCGCTTTCCGGCGCACCCGGGACGCGGGCTTTCTTTGTTTGTGAGAAGCCTGTTTCGGGGAGATGCCATGCACCACGATTCCGAGATTTCCGCCGCCATCGCGGCAATGCTGGTTCGTCGGCGTCCGATGTACAAGGACATGCCGGCAGCCTGGCGAAACCTTTGTGAGGCGGCACACGTCGCCAGTCTTCCGGAAGCCGCTCGTGCGGCCTTCCTTTCCACCGTAACGACCCAGCGCGGGGCAGACACAGCCTTGCGCCTACGGGAGCATGGTGCGTCCATCCGGGCGAACGTCGTTCGATTTCTCTCAGAAAGGAGAAAGAACGCATGCATGCACCCATCACCTACAGCGGCTTCGACGGACCGAGAAGCCTTCTAGAAGAGCGGCCCATGCGGCCGCCCCTCATCGGCAAGATCCGGCCGGGAATCAAAGTCCTGACCCGCAAGGCCCGGGAGAATCCTGAAGCGGTGCGAATCCACGACGCGATGCTTGCCCAAGGGCATTCATTTGAGTCGATCGGCATCCAGATCGAGCGCGAGACCCAATTGCGCAACGCCCTCGTGCCGAAGAACGTGCCTTGGTTTACCTGCCGGGGCTCGGACTTCGCGAATCCTGCCGTGGCCGACGACATCCTGCAGCGCTACGGCGAAGACCGCGGCGATGGGAATGGCCTGAAGCTATGGCGCTTCCCCGTGGTGTTCGCCTTCGATGACTGGCTGCGCAACATGCCAAATGAGCTGGTGACCTACACGGCCAGCGGCAGGCAGTTCTTTTCGGAGTACGGACCGGACGGCTTGCGCTACTGCAAGACCTACGCGCTGGTGCAACGCGATGCGCGAGCCAATCGTGCGAAGCGCGTGTGGGGTGGTCGACCAGTCGTCCTCCGTCAGGACGAGGCCATCCCGGACGGCCGGTGCGATCCACACAGCTGCCCGCAGTACCAACAGGGCTTCTGCAATCTGTCCGCCTCGTTCTTGTTCGCGGTCCCAAGCACTCGGGGCCTGGGCTTGATCGAATTGCCGACAACGTCAATTTACGTCCTGCAGAAGGCGCACGCGGCCATGCAGACTGTCGCGCTTGCGCGAGGGCGTCTGGTCGGGGTCCAGTTCTTTGTGAGCAAACAAGAGGTCGAGATCAGCCGGATCGATCCCGAATCCGGCAAGCCGGTGCGGCAGATGCAGTGGCTCATCACCCTCGATGCGGATCTTGACTTGGCAGGGCTGCTCGACGGCTCCGATCGGCCGGAACTCTCGCATGTCGAAGCCGCGCAACACGCGATCGCCGCGCTCGAGGGCACACCGGATACGTCACAGCAGCGTGAGTCTTCAGGCGATCTTTTGCAAGAAGAAGGGCGCACGTTTCCCGATGTGCAAGCCCAGCACGTGGCTGAAGAAGACCTGGCCGCGGAGTTCAACGAACTCGCCGGGCGCCTCGGCTTTGGCAACGAGCAGGATCGCATGGATCTGCGCGTATTTCTGCAGAACAGCTTTGGCGCCGGGTGGACGAAGCGGCCCGAAGCGGTTCGGCAGGTGGTGAACGACATGCGCAATGCATTGGCGAACAACCCGGTCGCATACCGCGAGCAGGTCAAGGCTATCGCCGCCGAGATCTCTCCCTGAGCCTGGCCTGCGTGCCGGCTCGACTTATGGACGCCCGATGGCGTCCATGCTTCTTTTCGCTTCGCTGGTTATTCCGCCGGCACATTCCCTATCCATAGGAGGTTCCATGCTCAACGAAGACGAAAGTTTGCGTCTGGGTCATTTTTCAGACCTGCATTACTCGCCCAGCCATCTGGCCGAGGCAGACCGCTGCTTTGGCTTCGCGGTCGACGATGCGATAGCGTCGGCCTGCCACGTCGGGGTCGTGTCGGGAGACGCCACCGATCATCGCCTTGACGCGCACACGCCAGCGTTGTCCGCGCTGGCCCGCCGGATTCATCGGCTGTCGGCCCACATGCCCGTCCTGCTCCTGCAGGGCACTTATAGTCATGAACCCCCAGGTACGCTAGACCTGTTCCGACTCATCGGTGTGCACTATCCCGTATACGTAGCCGATCGCATCCATCAGGTAGCGCTGTGCGCGGGGCAGTTTGTACCGTCGGACGGGCCTCTTTTCTCGACCGCTGAAATCGACGTGTTGCTGCCCCAGCACGGCATGCCCGAAGTTGTCTTCACCTGCGTGCCGACCGTCAACAAGGCGGTACTGGCTGCTGCCGCCGGCGTGGCCAATGCGGCGACGGCGGTGGGCGACTATCTTGCCCATTACCTAGCGGCGGCAGGGGCTATCAACCGCCAATGGCGGTCATTTGGCGTGCCTACGGTCGGCGTGTCACACGGCACGGTGAATGGCTGCCAGACCGAGCACGGCGTACCCATGGCCGGCTTCGATCATGAGTTCACCATCGGCGCGCTGTTCGAGGCCGAGTGTGACGCCTTTCTGCTTGGCCATATCCACCGCGCTCAGCAATGGGAGCGGGAGGGCAGGGTAGTGGCATATCCCGGCTCCATCGGGCGATTCCACTATGGCGAGATCGGGGAGAAGGGATACCTGCAGTGGCAGGTGAGCCCCGGACATGCCACGGCCTCGTTGGTGGCCACGCCTGCACGCGAGACGGTGTGTGTGGACTTCGACGGCCCGCCGGACATGGCAAGGCTTGCCGACATTGCCATGGAAGCCGCTGACAAGTTCGTGCGCATTCGTTGGACGGTCAACGAGGAGCATCGTCAACTGGTCGACCGTGACGCGGTTCTTGCGCTGTTCGGAAAAAGCGCCGAGGTCAAGATCGAGGCGCGCGTCTTGCCGGCCGTGCGTAGCCGCGCCGAAGGCATCAGCCGGGCCGCCAGCCTGCCGGAAAAGCTCTTCCGCTGGGGTGAGCTGACCGGCGTTGACACTGCCCCGTTGGTGGACCGTTTGACCATGCTGGAAACGCTCGAGGCGCAGTCGATCGCCGACGGCGTGCTGGCCAAACTGTGTGAGGCTGGTGCGGAAGGACCTACCCGAGCGGAAGGGACACCAAGCGGCGTTGAACGCTCCGACCCGAGCCCGGACTCCTTGGCGGTTCTCGCCTCGGCGCCGCTGGCCGACCAGTCAAGTATGGACTGGCTCACCGATGACCTGTTCGCGGGGCAACCCGCCTAACCCTCCGAACGTGCGAGCCATGTTCCGACAGCCGTGAGGGCTGTCGAAACCCGGTTTCACCCCGCGTCATTGACGCATCGATCCAGCAGTATCCATTTCCTTTCTATTTACCCTGACGGGGTGCTTCCCGTCAGGGGTGCGCTCCGTCCAATCCCTGGAGTGCAACATGATTCTCTATCACGCCGGTCCGAAGTGGCTGCATGTTGAGGAAAGTGCCATGACCCGTACGGATCTGGCCAAGCGGTTGTGCGAGAACCACCAGTTCACGCAATGCATGATGTATGAGCCGTTCGGACGCGGCCGCGGCGCTGTGATTGCCAAGCGCGATCACATACTGGTCATGGCGATCGCCGCCGACGGTGGCAACACCTGGTACTCCGTGGCTCCGTCCAAGGAGCTGCAAGACCTTATCTGGTCGTTCTCGAACGGCTTTGCCGGACAGTGGAGCGCATTGGAGCTCAGGGCCATGACCGGCCTGGACGACTGGAAGGCGCTGCTGCGAATGGCCGGAGTTCAGTTTGCAGCGGCGGTGCGTTCGGTTGAACGCGCGATCACTGGCCTGCCGGAGCAGGATGTGCCGGCCGTGGCCGAGATGCCAGTGTTTGATGGCGACGCTATGGAGCTGCCGTCTGACTATCTCCACTCCTTTGGCACGGAGGTCGTTGAATGCGCCCATTGAAACTGACCCTCGCCGGCTTCCACGGTATCCGCGACGGCATGCACCGGGACAGCGTTACGGTGGATCTGACCGATCTGCCGGCTGGCCTGATTGCGATTGTCGGGCCGAATGGCGCCGGCAAGACCACGATCATGGACAACCTGCATCCGTACCCGCTCATGCCGAGCCACGCGACGAAAATGTCGGCCGACGCTTTCTCGTACTGGGACCACCTCTGTGCCCCGCGCGCTGAGAAGGACCTCGAATGGGAGCACGGTGGCAGGGTTTACCGGTCGGCATTCGCGTTTCGCAACCCGGGCAAGAGCCGCAAGGCGGAGTACTACCTGTTCGAGAAGAACGCGACGGGCGACTGGAAGCCGGTGCAACTGGCGGACGGTACCGTATCCGATGGCAAGGCCGACACCTACGGTCGCTGTCTTGACTCGGTGCTCGGATCGGCCGAAGCCTTCTTCACCAGCGTGTTTTCCGCGCAGAACCGGCGGCCGCTGGCAAGCTACCAGCCCGCCGAGATCAAGAAGCTGCTCGCCGAGCTGCTCGGGATCGATCACCTGCGCGAGCTGTCCGCGAAAGCGGGCGACGTGGCCAAGGCGCTGAGCCGTGCTCTGGATGGGCTGCAGCGGGATGTGCTTGCGCTGTCCGGCAAGCGCGACACCGTGGCAACGATGACCAGGGAGATTCAGGAGATCGACCAGGCCCTTGCTGCTGAGCGGACGCATCGTACGGAGCGGCTCAATCGAGGCAGCAAGCTGGAGCAGGAACGTGCCACGCTGGCTGCCAAGCAGGCGGCATCGGCCGGAATCGAAGCCCGGTTGCGCGAGTTGCATCAGCGCAAGCGGGAGTTGACGGCACGTGGCCAGCAGCTTGCCATGGACGATCGCACGGCGATTGCGAAGGCGACTGCGCGGCAGCGGGACCTTGAGGATACCCTGGCGACGAGCCAGGCAACCGTCGCTCAATCCGAGGCGATCACCGCGGCCGGCGCGCAACGTGATGGCGTGCAGATGGCCCATGGCCGTCGGCAAGCAGAACTTGCCGAACGGCAGCGGGAGCTGGCCGAAGTCGAATCCCTTGCGACCCAGCATGCGGGGCTGATAAGTGAGCTGCGCGGGATGGAGCAGCGCGGCTCGGTGGCGGCACAGCTGGCGCGGACCCTCAAGGCCCAGACCGATGTCATGGATACCGTGCCTTGCAGCGGCCACCCAATGCACAGCCAGTGTCCGTTGCTTGCGCAAGCCCGCGAGGCGACAGGCCAGTACGAGGCCCAGGCTATCGTGGTGACCAATCTGCGTACCAGCTACAGGGATAAGCAGGAAGCCCTGAGGCCAATGGACGCGGCATTGCAGCGCCTGCCAGCGGCTCGTGAAGCGGTGGCATCCCTGCAGCGAGACATCGCGCGAGACAATCAGGAGCTTCAACGCCTGACTGCTCTGGCGGCGCAGAGACCGTTGCTTGACACCGCCGCCGCTGCGCTTGGGAAGGCACGGGGCGACCTGGCAGCCCTGACGCAGGAGGAAACTGAACGGAAGGACCGGCTCGTCCGGGATCTCCAGGATGTTGAATCCCAGCTGGCTGCGGTGCAGCGCGAGGTTGACGCGCTGGCCGTGACCGACGTGACTGGGCTGATTGCTGAGCTCGACCGCCACATTGCGGGCGTACGGGAAGGGGTCAGCGCGGCCGATGGCAAGATCGAAACATTGATCCGCCGTCAAAGTGCGCTGGCCACCGACCGTGACCGCATCGAGCGAGAGCTTTGTGGTCTGCCGGCGCTTGAGTCGCAGGTGCAACGCCTGTCCGACGAAATCGCGCAGTGGAAGCTGCTCGGCAAGGGGCTTGGCAACGACGGCGTGATCGCGTTGTCGATCGATGATGCGGGGCCGGCCATTACCGGCATCGTCAATGACTTGCTGCTCGCCTGCTATGGGCCGCGATTCACGATCGCGATCCAGACCCAGACGACGCTGGCCAGCGGGGAAGCCCGGGAGGGATTCTCCATTGCGGTGCTGGATGCCGATAACGGTAGCTCGAAGGAGTTTTCCGTGATCAGCGGCGGCCAGAAGGTATGGATCAATGAGTGCCTGACGCGTGGTATCGCCCTGTATCGGGCGCAACACGCGAAGCAGTCCTTTCAGACGCTGTTCACTGACGAAGCGGACGGTCCGCTGGACCTGGAGCGCAAGCGCGCCTTCATGAAGATGAAGCGTGAAGTGCTGCGGGTTGGCGGATATGAGCGAGAATTCTTCATCTCCCAGACGCCGGAGCTCGTTGATGAAGCCGATGGCGTGATCGACGTCACGGCGCTTGCTGCCGGGGCCTAATCGCCTTCTCTATTTCATTCGATGGCCGGCTCCGAAAGGGACCGGCTTTTCCTTTTCTTCTGACCAAAAACCGGAGCAGCCATGGGTCTGATGGTCGTAATCGTTGTTGAAAGTACCACCTTCGATGGCTCGGACGAACCGGCGAAAGCTGCTGCGCTCATGCACGTGTTGGCCGACGAGGTTGTCGCTCGGATTCCGAAACTTGAGCCGGGCCAGTCGACGCGTTGCGCTCGCGGGCGGTGCCTTTCGAGGACCTGCCGGCGGCCGGGCAGTCGGCGTGGCGGCGCGTCGCTACGCCGTCCAGGCAATGTTCCATGCAAAAACGCCCCGAAATCGCGATTTCGGGGCGTTTTTTTCTGTTCGCGGGAATCGTCGTGATTACGCTGCGGCGTCCTTCAGCTTCTTCATCGCGCGAACCTTCACCTTCACGCTGGCCGGTTTGGCGGCAAACCATTGGTCCTGGCCCGTGAACGGATTCTTGCCGAAGCGCTTTTTCGTGGCCGGGACCTGGATCGCCGACACCTTGAACAGGCCCGGGAACGTAAATTCGCCGGCGCCCTTCTTGTGGATTGCGCTCACGATGGTGTTTTCCAGGTGAGTCAGAACGGTCTGGACGGTCTTCTTGTCCAGTTCGGTCTGGGCGACCAGATGGGCGAGAAGGCTCGACTTGTTGAACGTGTCCTTCAGCGGCTTGGCAACCGGGGAGGCTGCGGCAGCCTTCTTAGCCGGAGCGGCTTTCTTTGCTGGGGCAGCCTTCTTTGCGGCGGTCTTCGTTGCAGTCTTCGCGGATGCTTTCGTGGCCATAGTCGTACCTAATTAAGAAACGCGTGCGCGCGGGATATCGCGTACATCGCATCCGCGAAGAATAGCAAAAGCAAGCGCGAGTGCAATAGTGAGATGCGCTGAAACCCCTATGATTTCAGGATTTTTCGTCGTCGGGAAGCCGAAATGGTAGCGGCAATGCGGTCGCAGGTGCGATTGCTGGCAAGCCCTAAGATCCGGGTCACGTCGTCGTGCGTACAGCCTGCGAGCAGCTGACGCCGGCAAAACGTATTGCGCAGCGTGCGGGGACTTGGCTCGACGCCGGCGAATTCTATCGCTTCCAGCGCGGCGGCCACGATCCGGCCGAAGCTCATGTCGGTGATGGGGCGGCCATCCGGGGTAAGGGTAAAAAGCAGGTCGCCTTCGACGGGAAGCGTTGCGCGGCGGGTTTGCCAGGCCTGAAGTAGCGGTACGGCGAATTCGGCCAGGTGAACAGTGCGCGCGTCCCGCGCCCCATGTCCGGTCACGAAGAGATAGGGCGGGTTTGCATCCGGGACTAGGTCCCCCAAACGCGCGGCTCGCGCTTCCGCCGCGGTAATCCCCGTTGCGAGAAACATCGCGACGATCGCCCGGCTACGCAAGCCGGCCAGATCGTCGGCAGGGGATTGAAGATAGGCCTGCAGCCGCGCGTCCTCGGCCTCGTCAAGGAACTGGGGTGTGGGCTCTTGGTCTGGCCAGTGCTCGGCGGAGAGCATCAGGGCGGCTGGGTTGTCCAGGCGCACACCGACGAAGACCAGATGCCGGCACAGGCGGTCCAGCAGCTTCACGTACCGCATGCGTGTGGCCGGAGAGTACGACTTGGCGTCGCGCGTCTGCAAGAAAGCCTCGATATCGGCGGTGCCAAATGAGGTAACGGTCGCGCTCCTCGCCAGCAGGTGTCGTCGGAAGTTCTCGAACATCGCCTGGTGCTGGACGATCGAGCGCGCGGAGAAAGGGCGGCGATCAGCGCCAGCCGCCTCACGCGCCTGCCAGTCACGGTAGGCCAGGGTGGGATTGCTGAGCCAGAGTGAGTCCATTTGTGCCATACTCGCTGTTATATACTGAATTGGACCCACCCCACACCCCTGCCCCCCCCCCCCCCCCCGGGCCGCCGCTATGCGGCGGATATGGCTTGCAGGCGAGAGGTCAGAACCGCGGCCGCCCATAACGGTTGCGGCGCGCGGCGAGCCTTGCGCGGGTGCAGGCATAGCGGGGATAGGCGGCATCGAGCATGCCCGCGATCCGCTCCAAACGATCCTCCTGCGTGAAACAGCACGCGAGCAGGCATTCGTCGACGCAGTAGCGCGTGATCTTCAGTAGCAGCGCATACCGCTTTTCGGGCGGGAACTGGAGATTGCCGATCTTCGCCCACGCCTTCAGCCCTGTGTGGGCCAGCGCAACAAGTTTGTCGGGTGTTGCCGGTCCCGTTTGACATAGCTCTACCGCTTCCCGATGCAGCTCCCGGTCAAAATCGCTCATGCCGGCTCCTTGGTGGAAGTGTGCAGATCTGCGACGCTGACCCAACGCGGGCAGATTCTCGTGCGCCCGCGCACAAGGTCTTCCACCTCAACATCAGCGGTGGGGCCGCTCGGCCCATTGAAGACCGAGAGCACGCGGGCCTGGCGGGGGGGGAGAGCGGGCGCTGCCCGGTAGCGCAAGGTAGCAACGTCGCCAGCCACGATTCGTCCATAGGCGCGAAAAATCGGTGTGCCGTTGGCATGCTGACCGATCTGGTCGCGGAATGCAGGCTTCAGCCCGGCAAGGAAGGCGCCGAGCTGAGATCGCTGCATGCCGATACCACCATAGGATTCCTGCAGGACAGGCAGGGTAGGGCCGTACCGGCGCGCCAGCGCGGCGCGCATGACGCGCCGATATTCGGCACCGCCGGCGAGCATCACCGATCCGACACGCGTTGGCCAGGCACGGGGCCGAAGATAGCTCGACAAGTCGGCCATCATCTCGTCGGCGCGTTGCCGCGTCATGCGCTCGTCATATGGCGCAATTTCGGTGTCGGGATGCAGGAAGCCGTGACGCGCGGACAGGATCAGGACACTAGGCGCCGCATCGGTGCGCAGGTGTGCCCGGTACGATTGATACATGACGCCCCGGTATAGGTCGATAGCACGCGCATCCCGATCGAGCTTCGAGCCGGAGCAGGCCATCAATAGCAGGGCTGGCTCGGCGGTATCGTTGCAGAGCGTTGGCGCGAGGGGAAACAGGGGGAGTTGTGTAGTGGAGAGCATGAGCATGGAGTCGGGTTGCATGCTTTTTACTCTACAGAGCGACCGCCGAAGTCAAGTCAGCCGCGCGCTAAGGCGTTGGACCGAGCCGAAGCTGGCAAACAACGCCATGGAGGACGAAGGCCAGTAGAGCGAGCAGCGAGGCTTTGCCATTTTGGTAAGAGGCACGTTTGGGAGGTTCCGGAACACCACTGCACACGCGCCTAGGGTATTCTGGAGATGACGATGCCGAGAATCCGTTGAGCGTGGTTTCGCTATTTCATCGCCGACGGGACGCGGTGCCTGCGCGAGTACTAAAAGGGAGGGCTTTGGATGACCATGGAAAAATTCCACAAAATGGCAGCGGCGATGGACCAACGTGTCCGGCAACTCACGGGAGAAGGGGTTACGGGAGGCGAGCTGATCCATTGTATGGCGGGCCACATACCCGACCTGCAGCGTGTTTGGGTAGGTGCCAGTGACCAGCAGCTTGCCAAGTTGTGTCAGGACTATCCCGGCTTCTACCATTACGCGAGCCTCATGGAAGAGGCGGCCGAAGCGGAGCGCGCGAACCCTACCAAGAAGTACCTGGAAATGCCGGAGTTGAATGCTCCGTTCAAGTCATTGCTGGCGGCGCTGCTCACTGATGCGGCGACGCTGGAGCTCCGCTATCAGGCACTGATCGAAGGGGCAAAACGAGACGGCATGGGCGGTAAGCTCAATGAACTGAAACAGCGTCATCGTATTTGGCTCGCGGAGCGTGACCGCTTTGTTGGGGCCTTGAAGGAGACGAGCGCGCCGACAATCGTGCTGGAAGTGGTCGTTCCAGCCCTCGACCAGATAGCAGACCGCGTTGCCCAGCTCGAAAAGCGCGTCATCGCGGGATGATCATTACAACGATTGTCGCGGGAATAGCCTGTCATCCCATTGCACAGGCTCAGGCGTAGAGACCTGGATGCGCGACGCATCGGGATGGTGGGGATTGACGAGGGCGATCCACTCCAGACGGGCTACCACGGATGGCACCAGCAGGATCGCAGATCGGCTCTCGGCCAGCCATCGATCACCGAAACTACGGGCGGCGCGTGGGTCTTCCAGCGTGTCCCAGCCGGTTGGCAATAGGGCGACCTCGGCTCGTTCCACCGACATGTCGTCAGGCACCGAGCCAATGACGAGGACATGCCGGCGTGGAACCTTGCCGATGCGGGCATGCACCAGCACCTCGAGCATTGCGCCAGCAAATGTCAGGGCGCCATAAATCAGGGGCCGCCCCGGGCTATTAAAGCGCCCGCCGACCAGCATGGCGCCTGTGCCGTTCCAGACCTCATGCCGTTGGTCCGCAATCCGAAAGATCTGCATCAGGCGGACATGCCGTAGAAGAGCCGCCACAACAGTTCCTCAACGCGCCTGGCGCCGAGCTCCGTCATGGCAACATCTAACGGCTTGCTGCCGCCGAGCAGCGGATGGGCGGCATTGAGGAATGCGCGTGCGTCCTCCTCATCGTCCCAGACGAAGTTTGCGGTGGCGAAAATGCGCGCCAGCCGCTCTGTCTTTTCCGATTCGTCCGGGGTGAGTCGGTCCTTGCGACGTTTAAAAGTGGCTTCCGGCACGATACGGGACATCAATACGCGTCGTTCCTCGGAAGTCCGCACAACGTGGTCGACGATTTCCCGCAGCGCCGACTTGGGAAGACCTTCGCGGACGGCCGCGTCGAGTTCGGCAATCGAGAACAGCGGCGGGGATAACGCCATCGCGGCGCTAATGTTCTCAGGCGAGACGACCAGCATGGCATCACCTCTAGTATCAGTTGATACCGAATTGTAGTTCAAATGAGCGTGGAACGCCTTGTTGGACGATAATTTTGCAAAATATATGATCTAAAAGACACACAGCAACTGTTATGTTAAATTGTTACGCTATATAACAATGACGAATTCAGTTGCCCGCGCGACGCTTTTACTAAGAGGCGTATGCTGCTCGTGGGATGCGCCGCAATCAAATGACCATCAAATAGAATCTCTAATTCTAACTTATTGAATTAATTAGCATTTCTCGCGGTGAGAACCACGCGGCACGGCTTACCATTGGGAAGTGGGCGTTCGCCCGCCTCGTTGCCCCCGGTGACCAGAAATCTGCTCTCGTGCTGTGTTGTATGGCCCCGCACCGTCTGCTGGCAGAGGCATCGCGGTTAGTTAAGGCCGCTTAACGCGCGCCGTGTCTTAATCAAAAGTTCTGGCAAAAATTTTATTAAGATGTCCCGACGCTGCAGGCCCAAGCTAGCCGTATCGCCGTAGCCGGCAAAATATGTGGGAACTGGCGGCACAGGATGAAGTAAGCCATCAAACGGTATAAAGGGCAGGCCATTCAGCGTTGCAGCGTGTAATTTCACCATCATGAAAAATCGGGCGAACAGCCTCCACCCTGACTTTTTTACTTTGAGGACGGGCCCCCATGTCGCGACCACTACCTGATCCAACGCTGCCTTCGCGCGCGACCACGCCCTGTGTGTGCTGGACCGGCTGGGTGCTTTCCTCGACCGGTACGGCAATGCCATTCGCTGTCATGCGGAGCGCGTTTATGGCTTGCTGGTCCATCCGATGCGGTGCCGCTCCTGAGGGCGGCTTTTCCCCGGCTACCGTGTGGGCGGCAACCCATGCGTGCTGGGGGTATAGGCGAAGAAGCACTCGTAGGACCCCAGTTGCAGCGAAACAATCATTCTGTCCCGGCCCCTCCCACCATCCGATACCCCATTGCCCGGTACCCGCGTTGGCGCTTGTCCCACATCCGCAGCAATGCTGCATGGCCGGTGTCCACAAAATCTATGATCCGTACGTCAGTCTTATCGGCATGTTCGCGGTGCAGCCGGCCCGCGTACTGTTGCAGCGTTCCCCGCCACGACACAGGCATTGCCAGCACCAAGGTATCGAGTGGCGGGTGGTCGAAACCCTCGCCAACCAGCTTGCCGATCGCCAGCAAGACGCGCGGTGCGTCGGCTGGCAGGGCGTCGAGCGCCGCGATCAATGCGGCGCGTTTCGGCTTCGACAGCCGCCCGTGCAGTACGAAGAGGGGGGAAATCTGCCCGCCCAACGCAGCTTGGATGGCGTCGAGATGTTCGGTGCGTTCTGTCAGCAGCAAAATCTTGCGGCCTTGCCTGAAGGCCTCGAGCACTTCCACAGCGATGGTGTCAGTGCGGGCTTGGTCTTGGACCAGGTGCCGGAATACCTCCTGAATGCCAGACTCGGGCGGCAGTTCGATTGGCGCAAGGCAGGTGTGCGGTACGACCTCCAAGGCGTGCGGCGAGCTGGCCGGCTTCGCCGCCGTGTACCGGATCGGCCCGCACTGCATGAAGATGATGGGCTGCTGGCCATCACGGCGAATCGGGGTCGCGGTCAGGCCGAGCACGTACTTCGCCTTGGCCCGTTTCAGGATCGCGTCGAACGAGACTGCGCCGATGTGGTGGCATTCGTCGACGATGACATGACCGTAGTGCTCGACCAGCGGATTGACTTCACCCTGCCGCGACAGAGATTGCATCACTGCGATGTCGATCTGACCGGAAGGCTTGGCCTTGCCGCCGCCGATAGTGCCAACCACGCCTTTGCCGACGCCCAGAAAGGCTTGCAGGCGCTCCTGCCATTGCTTGAGCAGTTCCGTGCGATGTACCAGCACCAAGGTGTTCACACCGCGACGGGCGATCATGGCGGCCGCCGTCACCGTCTTGCCGAAGGCGGTCGGTGCGCATAGCACGCCAGCATCATGCGGCAACATCCCGGCAATGGCGGCCTCCTGGTCAAGGCGAAGCGTGCCGACGAAGCCAACATCGATGGGCTCGCCCGCACAGCGCTCGTCGCGTAGCTCACAGCGGATGCCGTTGTCGCGCAGCAGTTCCAGCGCGGCATCAAGACAGCCGCGCGGCAGGGCGATGTGCTGCGGGTAGTTTTCTGCATTGCCGATCACGCGAGGCTTGTCCCACACTGACAACCGCATCGCTTGCGCCTTATAGAACTCGGGGTTCTGGAATGCCGCCAAGCGAATCAGGCGGTTGGCCAGCGGCTGCGGCAGTTGCGCCTTCTCAAAATAGATCAGGTTGGCCAGCGTCACGGTCAGCGCCTCCGGCATCTTGCCCGTGACCTTCCTTGTTGTCGGCGCTTCGTGCTTCCATGGCGCGGCCAAGTCCTCATCGCCGATGAAGGTAACATCCAGCGGGTGGACGCTGCCCGTGGCACGAAAGATGGTTGGCTCGATGTCGTGCGGGACCATCGGCTGGATTGACGCCAGGAAGGCCCACTGGTCGGGATAGGGATGAAAAGCGGCGTCGACGAACACGCTGCAGCCATGCTCACGCGGTCGCTTCTGCAGTGGCAGGGCAATCAGATTGCCGAAGCCGCCTTTGGGCATCTTGTCCTGGTTTGGGAACAGACGGTCATAGGACGCCAGCTTGAGCTGCCGGGTGCGCGAGCAAGTGTGGCTGATGATGGCTGTGCCCAAGCGGCGCGCATCGCGCGCCGAGACCTTGCCCGCGAAGAAGACCCAGGCATGCGCACCCTGGCCGGAACGAGAAATTTCCAGCGCGACTGGCACACCAAGTTCACTGCAGGACTGCACGAAGGCACGGGCATCGTCTCGCCACTCGGCCTCATCGAAATCGGCGGCGAGGAAATAGCAGGTGTCATCTTCCAGCAACGGATAGATTCCCACCGTGTGCTCACCGGCCAAATGATCGTAGATGACCTGATCCGAGAGCGGGATCAGCAATCGGTTGCCGCAGTCGCCGCACTTGATGCGCGGTTTCTCGCAGAGGCCGGCGCGCCATTCGTTGGCGCAAGCCGGCGTGTAGCCGGACTTGCCTGTGGACTTGCTCTCCCAGCGGATCGGATAGACATCCGTGCGCCCGCGAAACAACCGGCGGAACAGCGCCACCTTGTCGTCCGTGGACAAGTGCGGCTGTTCAGCCCCCAGTACGCCAGGCGCGGCCTCCTTCGGCGGCAAGCGCCATGCGATGCCATGCGATTCCAGTAACGCAATCAGGCGGGCGTTCTCGGCTTGCAGCGCGGCGAACGCATCACGGTCAGCCATCGACGCCATATTCGGCCAGCAAAGCATCCATGTCATCGCCTACCCCGTAGCCGAAATTGTCACTGGTGCTACGCACTTGGGTAAGGCGTGCCCAGAGTGCCTGCCGCTGTGTATCGGGCAAGGTAGCGATCATTTGCAGCGCCTGCTCGAACATCCGTACCAAGGCATCAAAATAGCCGTCGTCCTGGTAGCCAACGTCGGCGCTGAAGCCGGACGCCCGTTCGCAATAGAACACCATCAGTTCGGCCATCCCTTCCGGCTGGCCATTGGCCTTCTTGTACTCGGAGATCGCCTTCTTCGCCTTGGCTACCGAGGTGTCCTGATTTTTGAACGCATCCGGCCACAGCCAGCGGTCGATGGTCACCTTGTATGGCTTGAGCACATCGCCGCCCAGCATAAACCGCGCGTGCAGGAAGGCCTGGTTGTCCTTACTCGCCACGTACAGGGCCTGTACCAGTCCGATTAAGCCGGCACGGTCGAAGTCGGTCAGCTTGGCTTTGACATCGCTCCAGGAAGGCGAGGCTTTGCGGGCGGCCTTTGGCTTTACGTCTGGCATTGACTTGCTCCCCAACATCGGTTCGTTGCTCGCTGACGAGGCAGTGATGCTGTCCTCCCGTCGTCGACCTGTTCCGACGTGCCGCATTCACAGAAGGTGTCAGCCGCGGTTATCACGCTTGCGCGCGTAGCCACCCTTGTCATCATCCTCTCATAGTCGATTGGCGAATCGCGATCGATTGTATCAATGTGGGATGACTGGCTGGCATTCGCCGCCCCAGGAAGACGGTCTGGTTGGATTGCCATCGAGTGGAAGAATTTCAGAGCACCCCCCATTTCGACCCCGGCATGCCTTGAAGGGAAGGGCGCAGCCCTTCATAGTGATTACGGTCGGTACAATCGTTCGCACCGCTTCCTTCAACACCCACTGCCGGGGCGGTCAGAAGCTAGGGCCGGCCCGAGCATCACACGGACCGCGAAGACGCAAGCATCCTGACGTACGCCGGCAAGTCCAGGCACTGGTAGCCGGCGGCCGTCAGCGCCCGAGCCTCTTCGTCAGAAAAGACTGGCGAGAACAGCGCCTTGGTCAACGTCCACCCTTTCACCCGGCGTCCTTCCTTTGTCGACATGAATCGCTCGATGTGTCGCTCAAATTCGGAAAGCGAGGACCGGATGTGCTTGCTTGCACCGCGCTTACACGAGCCGAAGCGGATACGCCGCGTGTCCTCGTCGAGTGCGACGATGTCGATCTCGATCGCGTTCTGTTCGTCTCGCGGCCGATTCCAGTAGCCCAGTTCGATGGAGGTCAGCGAGAAATCGCCCACGCCCTTTCGCGAACACTCTACGTGCAACTGACGAATCAGCTTCTCGAACGCGTATCCCTCGTGCCCGTGCAGCCGAGGGAGCGTCAGATCGATCGCCTTCGATAGGGGGCGCATGCGGGAAGCGTCCCGTGCCGGCTTCACGACCGACAGCCACGCCTGCAGAAAGTTGTCGGTGATGTAATAGCGGGCATTGCGGCTCTTGCTCTCCGAGAACACCGGGTGGCGCTTGTCGACCATATGGTAATTCTCGACCAGGCGTTTGACTGTGACCTTCAACGACGCTTCGTCTTCATCCCGCAGCAGTGTGCCGACCAGTTGCCCGTGGCTCGAGCCTGGATGTTCGGCGAGGAAATTTAGGACTGAGAGCAGTCTGCCCTTCACCTCACGGAGGAAGGATGTGTCTGCCTCTTCGGCCAGAGGGCTGCCTTCGCGAAGGAACATCCGCTCGAGCAAGGCTTCCTGAAACCGGGCGCCCACCTGAAACAGGCCTTGGTCATACGCGTCCCGGTAGAACTTGGGAACGCCCTCGAAGAAACTCCAGAGCGTGAGCCAATGGTGCGGGTCGCGGATATCGTGTGCGCGGTACACCTCGATCAAGTCCTCGAAATCCCAGTGCTGCAGATCGATAGTCGCTGTGAGCCGCCCAAAGAGCGGCGCACCCTTGTCGTCGAGGAGCGCGCTCATTTCCGACTGCAGGGAGCCAAGGACAAACAGCCCGCCCCCTTGCGTATCGCGCAGCCGGTCCACTTGGTCCTGCAGGAATGAGTTGAAGGCGTAGAGCCTCGCCTCCGTGAAATACTGGAATTCGTCCAACACGACGATAAGGCCGCGGCGGCATAGCTGGCCGATCACGCCGGCCATCGAGGCGAAGTCAGTGACTTGCGGGGCCAGTGCATTTGCGATCTCGGATTCGCAGTCTTCCAGCGCCCGGCGGAACCCAGCCGCCACATCTCGCTCGTCTGAGTCTGGTATCTGCATGTAGACCATCCGGGCGAGTAGCGACGGTTCGCTCTTGGATAGCTCACGCAGCAGGGTCGTCTTGCCAATGCGTCGTCGGCCTTGGATGCGGCAGAAGAACCAGTTTGGGCCATGGACAATCCGGTCCAGAGTCTCCAGCGTGCCCATCCGTCCGTAAAATTCCCAAGAGGTCATATTATGTGGTTTAGTTACACATATGTATCTTAAAGTTTTGTTGGCCGCAAAGCTAGGTGGAAGAAGGCTTTGTGCCGAGGAAACCCAGCTCCCTTCGTCAAGCCGGTGAGCTCCGAGGGCGCATAAATTACGATTTCTCGTATAAGATACAATAATGTATCTTATACGTAAATGTCTAATAAGTATCTTATACATCCGCTGCAGATGTGCAAAACGCGACTTTTTTCAGTGAGAGCGCCCCCGGGCCACTCCAGCTGGTACCAATCGGAGCGGAAGCAATGCGGGGGTGCCGATCTGGTCGCGGTAGGCAGGCTTCAACCCGTCAAGGAAGGCGCCGAGCTTCGACCGCTGCATGCCGACACCACCACTGGTTTCCTGCAGGGCAGGCAGTGTGGGACCGCACCGGCGGGGCGCGGCACGCATGACGCGCCGATACTCGGCGCCACCGGAGAGCATCACCGACCGGACACAGGGTTACGGCTGGTAACTCCTAGCCCGGATAGTTCGTGTCTGCGGCTTTGAGCCAGAGACGGCGCAGCTTAGGCGTGCGTGGCAGTGAAATACGCTTGCGTGGATTCCGAGGGCACGAACCGCAACCGCATCAGCCGCCTGGTCGCTGCCGTCGACCTACACCAGTTCTCCCAGGCTGGCGCGGCGGTTCCTCGGCTGGTGCACCTTGGGCGGGCGCAGCTTCCTGGGCACCCAGAAGCCTGCGTCGATCATGATCCGGCGCACGCACGCGGGTGAGATCTCGATGCCATGGCGCTCGCGCAGCTTCTCGGCGGCCAGCGTCGGGCCAAGTCGGCATAACTGTCGCGGGTCAGGCCCCGGACACGGGATTCCAGCAACTGGTTGTGGTCCGGCTGTTCCATTTACGGGAGACGAGGCCTTGGGGCCGTCCTGGCGGAACCGTTGCACCAACCGCTCGACCTGGCGCTTCGAAATGTCGAGCCTCTCCGCGACGCGCCAGACCATTAGGAGCTATCGCGTGGCTGGTCTGGCATAGGGTTCTGGCAAACGCGGTCTGGGCTCGTCAGCAGTCTTACTTGCCGCTCGATCTCGGCAATGCGGAGTTCCTTCTCGGCCAGCGTTGCCGCCGTCACCGCCGCTCGCCTGTGGCGGCAGGCGCCGCTGCCAGCGGTGGAACTCCGCTTGGCGCTGCTGTCGTGGCCGCGCGAGGGCGGCAGATTGCGCACAATCAGGCTAGAAGGCACATCACTTCGAAATAGCTAGGGCCACATCGAATCCGCGTATGGCGAACTAGCCATAGGCACCAGGCCGTTGTAAGATCACGGCAACTAATAACCCAAGCCGCTTAGGTTTGGTACAATCAATGCCAACGGTCTTATCGATTTTCGGCCTGCGCGTGGTGATTTACCCCAACGACCATCGCCCGGCCCATGTCCACGTGATGGGCAAAGGCTGCGAAGCTGTCTTCAATCTGCCACTGCCCGAAGGGGCCGCCAGAATTGCGCGAGAACTATGGCTTTTCGGCCAGGGACTTGGGGAAAATCGTCGACGCGCTGATCGCCCATCTGGCGGCGTTGTGCCGCGACTGGAGAGGCATCCATGGAAATTACTGACGACGTGCTGGCCGCTGCGAATGCGCGCGGCGCGGCCAAAAAGGCCTCCTTCCCGGCGGTGGTGTCGGTGCGCTATGACCGGCGCGTCTCGCGCGTGGTGATCGCGCTGGCATCCGGCCTTGAACTGGCGTTTTCGCCCAAGGCGGCGCAGGGTCTGGAGCACGCCCACCCGGCGGACCTGGCCGATGCCGAAATCAGCCCCTCGGGGCTTGGCATCCATTTCCCCCACCTGGACGCGGATCTGTATCTGCCGGCGCTGCTCGAAGGTTTTCTCGGCTCCAAGCGTTGGATGGCGTCAGAGCTGGGCAAACGCGGAGGTGCGGCCTCGACGGCTGCCAAGGCGGCGGCTGCGAGGGAAAACGGTAGGCTTGGCGGACGCCCCCGCAAAAGCAAGTTGCCTGCCGCCGCGTGAAACAAAGAGCGCCCCTGAAGCGCTTCAGCAGTGGCCAACCATGACGCACTATCGTTGCGAATTAACCCGCGGCCGGCCGAAGTGGGTGGTGATTGGCGCCTGCAATTGCTCGAGGATGGCGAGGAAGTTGGCGGCGCGGTATTTCCCGCCGATCCCAACCCGGACCCGCATGCTGGCATGGCCTGGTTTAACGCACTCGCGGAGCCGGAACGCGCCAGGGGTGGAGCAGGGCGTGCCAGGCCTGTCGACGCCTAAGCGGCCTACCTGCGCCTCGAAGCTATGACGACGCGGAGGGCACGGCCCGGGACTGTTTGGCGTCCCCGCCGGGATAAGCGAAACACCCCCTATGGGCAATTACGGCGCACCAGGAGGCGCGCCGCACCGGCCGGCAGCCAACATGTCGTCGGCATAGGCATACAGGCGTTCGACATGATGCAACTTGCGCAGCCGCGTCAGTTCGGCATGATCGGCCAGCGCCATCAGCGCCCACACTTTCGCCCAGAAGCGTGGCAAGCCATGCCGGTCCACCAGCGTCACGCCGTGCAGACGCTGCGGCACCTCCGGCTGATTGAGCTGAATGACCATGGCCGCCGAGGTCCAAGACCCAGGAATCTATACCATAGACCATCCTGCCTGTTGCGCCAGAAGCGGGATTTCAAGGCCTCAGAACGCAACAGCCGTAAACCTACCGTTCCTTCGCATAACAATCATTATGTTAAATAGACCTTCCGACCCGCAAAGCCATACCCCGCGCGGCTTCCAACACTAAACCCCCGCCGCGTCGATAATTTTCAGCCCCGCCCACCCGGCCGGGGCTTTTTTTCGCCCACAAGAAGACCAAATATGTATCAACACGCCACTTTCAGGGAATTCGAGCACTACGCTACCGGAATCCCCGCCGATGCCCTGGCGCGCCGCCTGCGCTGCACCAGTTCCACCGTTACCGCCTGGCTGTCAGGCCGGCGCGCGCCGCCCTGGTGGGCCGCCGAGCTGCTGCGCCTGCAAGAGATGGAGCGCCTCGACATGGCCCGCCAGATGGGGTACAGCAAGGTCTTGCCGCGCCTTGGCCTGGTGCGCGGCCAGGTTATCGAAATGGCCCAACCCCGGTCGCGCCTCGCACACGTAACGAAAACCGTAACGGAAATGCCGCCACCCGGCGTGCTGCGTGCATGAAAAAGGCCCCACCCGGGGCCTTTTTTACTTCTTGCGCTTCTTGAAGCGGCCGTTCGCCTGGCGCGGTGGCGTCTTGCGTGCCGGCTTGCGTTTCTTCGTTGCCATGTTTCTCTCCTGTATCACCATAAAATGCGGTTTTGCTGGTCTTTCAGCGTCACCGTGCCTTGTGTTGCGATCCACTCTTTGAGCGCCGGGAAGCGCGACAGGATCACGGCCGCGCAGATCACTCCGCCGATCACGATCAGAGTTTCACGGCCAATCTCAGCCGGCGTGGGGATCCAGCCTCGCCCGCTCATCGGTGCCCCTGCAAATGGTTGTCCATGCGCTCATGCGCGCGGTTGATGCTGGCCCGCATGGCGTGCAGATCGGCACGGATGCCGCCATATACCGCGCCGGCACTCATCAGCGCCGTGGCGATGTATTTCAGCGCGTCCAGCGTGACCGCATCCATCATTCCCCCTTGCTCTGCTCGGGCAGGAACACGGCCAGCGCCGACAGTACGGCAGCGATGGCGGCAGATACCGCATTGACCTTGGTCGGATTCGCTCCGACGATCACGGCCAGACCCGACAGGCCGGCCATGGTCGACGGCTCACGCAGACGTTGCAGAAATTTCAAGATGCTCTCCTGATACGCGGGTAAACAAAGGCCGCGCCACCCGCATTTTCGAGCGTGACCCATGGTGTAATCGGACGGCTCGCAATGGTGCCCATCCACTCGGATAGCGGCGTCGCGTTGCCATATACGTCCGGCTGGCGGTCGCTCAATATTGAGCCAAGGAACGTTCCGGCCGGGCAGGCAAACGAGGCATCCCAGGTGCGCCCCTCGGCAATGGCCTGTTCGCACGCCGTCATGTCGGTACGCGGCACGCCGATGGCGTCACCGATGCCCAGCACCACGCCGCTCGCCGCATCGCCCGCCGCCCCGAACAGGGCCTTTACTACACCCGCAGCCACACCCTGGACCCCACCGTTTTTTTTTACGATGAAGGCCAGCGCCGCGACGGCTCCGGCAGCAATCAGCAGCTTGGCGGTGGTGTCTTTCATGTCAGCCGCCAAAGCCGGGGTATTGCACCAGCGACCCGAAGCCATAGGCGCCGTTCAGGTTGCCGATTTCCTTATCGGTCAGGCCAGACATGGACTCTTCGAAGTTGCCATAGCCGTTGTTGAAATTCGCCACGTCATAGCCACGCCCGCCGAAAATTCCGCCCACAGTGGCCGTGCCGCCGCCGCTAAAGAGCGCGTCCGGTGATCCCGTTCCGAACAGGTTGCCCAGCGACCACCCGCCACCGCTACCCGAACTACCGGAGCCACCGCCCAGACCGCGCAGCGACGCCAGCAAGCCAACCCCTGCCTGCGTATAGGCGATATTCCGCTGCGCGGTGTAGTCCGGCCGCAACTGCGATGCCGTGGTCATTGGCACGCCGGTGGCGCCAGCCGTGCGCGAACGCAGCGCAAGAAACGCCATGGCGCCCACCGCCGCGATCAGAAGAATGTCAGGGCCGCCGCCCCCGCCTTGCGATGCCTTAGCCATTCACCACACCTCCCGCCGCCTGATAGGCCGCTTGCAACTGGTTGAGCGCGACTTCCGGTTGCCCGTAGCCTGCGCCGGGCATGCTCGCCCAAATCTTGCGCACCTTGCGCACCGCCAGCGCGAAGCGCCCGGCATCCACGTCGCCCAGTGCGCCCGCCTCGCGGATCAACTCGATAGCCGCGGTGTCCTGGCTGGCTGGCGAGAAGTCGCCCAGCCCCAGCCGCGCCGCAAGCGTGTCCCACGTGCGGCGCAGGAACTGGTAAGCCCCGGCGGCGCTGCTGCTGATTTCCTTGCCGTTGGACATGCGCGTGATGACTTGGCGCGGGTGGTCCGCGAACGAGTCGAACAGCCCGCCGCCAAACAGCGTGCGGTAGCCATCGCGTCCGGCAGTGCCCTCGGCGGTGCGGATCGTCAGCAAGAAGGCGGCGCGGTTGTTCGCAGCTTGGCCCATATCCGTATCCTCAGTGCCCCCGAAGAAATTGCCCTCGGTGGCGTCGTAAAAAAGATTCTCTGCCTGGTCAATCAGGTCCGGCGACTGCGCGCCGATTTCCTCGCTGCGCTGCATGTCGCGCCACACCACATAACCCACGGCGGCCATCGCCAGCAGCGCGAATTCATAGCGCGTCATCCTCAGGCCTCGAAGTATTCGACCGAATAGTTGAGGGACTGATTCACAGTGTTGTTCATTGCGAACATCCCCCATCCAGGCGGAAGCACAATGGGCTCAACAAAGCGCCGCTGGTACGGAACGTTCGCCTGCAGCGATGTCCCAAACAACTGCGAGCCAGACGCTGCTGCACCGTTATAAACACGCCCCTCGGCGCCGGAAGCCGCGCCTCCTGCCAACTTGGAAACCGGATTGCTTTGCAGCGTACCCAGCGCGCCATTCGTCAGCCAAATATTGACGGCTGTCGCCGCGCCTGCCGATACTTCCAGCCCTTCCACGATCAACGAGACGTTCCGGCCTGCCGGGTTCCATAGCTGGCAGTGTGCGAGCGTGCCCGCCGTTCCACCGGCTCCGATGGCCGTAATGAATGAGGTATTGGCAAGCGTGCGCGCCTTGGCGTTGTCGATCACATTGACGTCACCTGTAATGCGCTGGTCGAAGAAATCCCCCGATCCAATCATCAAGGTGCCATACAACGGCAGATTGCTCTTGTTGAACACCACCCAGCGCGTCACCTGCTCGCTGAACCGGAAGCCCTGCCCCGGCTTGAGCGAGATATTGCCTTGCGCGTAGTTCGGACGAATCTCGATTTGCGCTGCCGGATCGCCTGCACTCAGGAAATGCACGCGATCCCCGGCCACGTCGATGTTTTGCGCACCGCCGGCAGGGATGTTCAGGTCGTAACTCTGTACGGATTCGATGATGCCCACGGTCAGCCCTTTTTCATTGCCTGCACGGCGACGATACCGGCGATGCACAGTGCGCCCGCCACCATGAATTTCTGCCCCGTGCCGATTTCCTGCACGTTCTCATAGGCCTGCGCCACGTTTTTCGTGGCGGTTTCGTTCACTGCCTTGGCTGTGTCGGTGGTGTCCCGCGCGAAGTCCAGCAGCTTGCCGAAACCAGACAGCAGGCCATCGGCGTTGATCTTCGCCTGACCAAGATTCAGCATCAACCCATCCTTGGCAAGCCCGATGGCATCCGCCGTCGATTTGTAGGTGGTTTCCGTGCTGCTCTTGGCGAAGTCGAACGCGGCATCAATGGCGCCCCCGTCCGTGATGTTCGCCACTACCTTGTTGCCATCGCCCGATACGCCGACACCGCCATCGTTGACCATACGGCGGTCCACGTTGTTGGTTTCGGCTTTGGTCTCGCTGCTGTTGCTGCTCGACTTGTTACATGGCGTCGTGGGCAGGCCCAGCGCCATCAACCGGACCTGTTCAGGACGCAGAATCATGGTTCCCCCGCTTGCGCAACACCACGGCGTCTACGCCGTAGCCAATGCGCTTCAGTTTCTTGATCAATCCGGGCCGGCATGTCTCGATGCGGATCGCATCGAAGGCGCGGCACTGTAACTCGATCAGCGGCAGCACATCGGCCACCAGATCAAAATCGGCGCGGCCATGCGCGAGCGCAATTTCCGCTTCGCTGCCGTGCGCGTACTTATGCCCCCGCAGCACGTACCATGCCACTGGCTCGCCGTCACGGTAGACCCGGCAGAACACGCCGCTGCGTACGCACTCAGCCGGCGCCATCAGACCCCGGCTGGTGTCGCTCTTGGCGTGCGTGGCAAATGCGCTATCGACCTCGGCCAACAGCGCATCGCTCCACGGCTCTGGCTTGATCTCAACCATTACCCGGCCCGGCGCGCAAAGGCGATGGCGACAGCGGCGGCAGCCAGCAGCACCATCGGGTTGTTGAACAGTGACAGCGCGTTGGCCGCCGTCGCCTGGATGGCGCTGGTGGCGGTCGGCACTGAACTGGCCTTGCTGCTGCCCGTGGATACGGTCCAGCCGGAGCCGTCGAAATGCTGGTCGAACATGCCCCCGCCCGACACGGCCGCCTTATTGCCATCCGGGCCGCCCAGCGTGCTGGTCAGCACCTGCGAGGCGCCCATGATGGCGGCGGTGTACGGGTTCGAGTACATGGCGGCAGATGCCGCCCCGCCCATGGCCGGATTCATCAGTGCTTCCCGCCGGCAATCAGCCAGATCAGGCCGCCGGCCACCAGCAGCGGCATCAGCCCGCCGCCGAACAGGGCCAGAGCCGGCGCGGAGCCGCGCGGCGCAGTCGTGACGGTCATGCCGTTTGATTGCAGCACGGCGGCCGTGTTGGTGCCTTGCAGCGCGCGCACGGTCTGCACGTCGATCAGACGCGACAGGCCCAAGCGGAGCAGATCGGCGCCAGTGCTCGCCAGCGGGTTCATGTCGCTGGCATCCGCCGCCGAGCTGGTCATCGGGTCGGAAAAATACGACTGCGGTTGCACAGAGTCCCATTCACCCATGGCCATCTCCCGATCAGAGGTTGAACGGCAGGTCGATCACCTCGACATACACGTCAAGGCCATCGGCGGCGGTAAGGAACGCATTGAACTCCAGCGCGGCGGCGTCGGCGGTGGTCAGCGCGCCCGAAGCATTGTTGTCGTACACGAAGTCCACGCAGTAGTGTTTCGGCTGCGGCACCTTGCGCTGTTCCTGCTCAATGAAACGCTGCACACGGCTGGTGGCGTCCCACACCACGAGGCCGTTTTTCTTGACCTCGACGCGGTTGACGTTGCCGTCCGTGGTGGCGGTCCAGTCGGTGCCGGCGTAGAACATGTGCACGCGCTTGATCAAGGCGCCCTTGGCGGCGAAATTGATCGGGAACTTGCCGCCCACACTGGTCGATGCCGGGAAGTACAGCAGCTTGTGGATCAGTTCGCCCGCACCCTTTCCTTGCGGCGGCGTCAGCACCATATACCCGGTCAGGGTCGGCGCCGTGGCGCCCGCGAGCGTGATTTCCAGATTCAGATTGTCCGGCCACGCGGTCATGTCGAAGCCGCCCACTTCCTTACCGTCGATACTCGGCGCATCGCGCTCGGTAAAGTCGATGGACAGGAAGTTGGCATCATCGTAGATGCCCTTGTACTTGTTGATCAGGTCCAGGCGGGCGCCGCTCACGTTGTACACGGTGCGCGCGCCGATCTTGACCTTGATGTCTGTGATCATGGCCTTGGTGAGCGCCGTGCCGCCCAGCGCGAGCACGATACGGTTGAGCGTATTGGCGTAGCGCGGGACTTGCAGCGTGGCAACGCCGGAGGCAACCACGTTCAGGAACGGCGGCAGCTGTTGAATAATGGACATGCGTTTTTCCTCAGCCTACCAGTGCGGTGGCAACGAGTTGATCAGTCACCGGCAGGCGGCGCAGCACATAGATGGTCAGGAGCACCAGGGCGGTGGTCTTGACGGCGGATTTGACTTCGCTCATGGGTTAGCCCAGCAGCTTGGCAGCTGAATCGGGCAGGAACCGCTTGACCTGATTGATGATGACGAGGGCAATGGCCGTCATGGCCACCGCCTTACCGATTTCCTTCACGCCCATGGTTTTCTCCCGAAAGATGCGTGGTGCAAAAATTCGGGGTTGGCCCCCGCTGTTGAGTCTTCACTATGGGCAAGCGGGGAAGGTGCCGCAAGGGGCTTGCAACGTTACGTTACGTTGGGCTCGGCGTCGGCCAACGTAACGTACGTTACGTTAGGAAATGGGCTGTTGCAGGGCCGCCACTAGCCGAGCCTGCCGACGACCGTTTTCCCGGTTTGCATGTCGCGTTCGATGAAGTCGAAGCGCCCACTATCCTTGTCGGCTACCATGCCGCGCACCTGCTCTTCACTCACGCCCAGGTAGCGGCGCATGGTCTTGACGTCGTTCTCGTCGTTCAGGCGGCTGCAATGGATCATGGTGCAATTGCCCAGGAAGGTCTTATCCATCAGCGTGGGCCGCTGGCTCGCGGCAAAGATCGTCATGCCCTTGTGCCGGCCCTGGCGTGACAGGCGCGACCATGCCGGCGGCGCCCAGCTGGGGCTGGTGACGTCCGCCAGTTCCTCGATCACCACGCAGACGCCCTCGATCACGAAAGCGAGCGCGCAGAAGGTGTCGAACTTCTTGGCATAGGTCGACATATCCGGACCCGGCCGATAGGTCAGCTTGAACGGGTCGCCCGGCTCCAGCGCGCCCAGCGTTTCAACGAGCTCGCGCAGGTCCGTGATGATGCGGCCCTGCTCGTATTCGTTGAGTGGATCCCAGATCAGCAGCTTGGCCGGGTTGCCCCGTGCCAGCGTGCCCTTGAGCCAGCGGCTCTTGCCGCTACCCGATGCGCCCATTACGCCGATGATGCGCGCGGTGTTGTGACTGCCTGCCATTACGCCCCCTGCGGCATCAGCCGCCCGCCGTTGTCCTGCATGTTCTCGCCCAGGTGCGACCGCGGCTGCGGCGGCACCACCTCGGACGGCGGCGCCGTCGCGTTTTCCACCGTACGTTCTGCCTCCTGCTGCGCGCGCCACTGCTTGTGCACCATCACATGGGCAAGGCCCAGCGGCGCCACCACCATCAGCAGGGCCAGCTCGGGCGAGCTCACCCCGCCCAGGTCTACCCCATACTTCTGCGCCACCGGCACGATGGCGCCGGAGAGCGCCTTGATGGCCTCCGGGGTGTAGATGGTCGGCAGGTAGGGCAAGGCAACGGTCCCCGCCATCACCAGCATAGTCAGGATGCCTTCCCATTCCTGCGCCGGGTCGATAGGCTCCGGCGGCGGCGACTCGCCCGGCAGCAGCGGCAAGTCTTCCGTTTCCACGGTTTCCGCCGCGTGCGCCTTGCGCCGGAGCATGTCCAGGGTGTCCGCGTCGATCATCCCCATACCGAAATCTCCCCCTGTTCCAGGGCGGCGCCCTGCGCGTTATCGTCGGACGGGTCGCCCGTAACGTTACGTACGTACGTTGGGCCATCGCCCAGGATGAAGCGTTCCCGGATGCGCTCGTCGGCGTTGTCGGAGCGGGCGAACAGCTGGATTCCGCAGCCGGGCGCGGTGCAGTTGACGCACACCCGCCCGTTTTTCATCGGCTTCCAGCGCGCGCCCTGGCCGCACACCGGGCAGGTGCACTTATCCACGGTGTCAGGCCCCCTGCCCTGCTTCCAGGCCGGCACGCAGCACGCCGGCCACCACGTCCGCGGCGGTGGTATTGGCCGGCATGTTCGCCATTGCCGTTACGCCGGCGGCGAGCATGGCCTCGGTGGGCACGGTCGGCGGCGCCAACTGCTGGTCGGCCATGGTCAGCACCATGTCGGCCTGGTGGCGCGCAGCGCCATAGGCGGTATCCCCGGTGTCCCGTACGTGGGGCTTGAGGCTGATCACGGCGTCAAGCAGCGCCTGCAATTCGGTTTTGATGGTGGTCATGCGTTCCCTTTCAGTTCGTCAAGGGCGGCCGCCATGTCTTTCAACAGTTGGCGGATATCGGGGGGCAGGATTGCCCCGTACACGAGCAGCGCCCGATTGGCGCGCTCAAGAAAACTGGGGGGTGGTTTCTTCACGGTAAAGCCCTCTTGGTTGTCGCCTGTTTGGCGCGGATTGGTTTTTCGTTACGCGTAACGGATTTAGCGGATATCGGATGCGCGTTGTTGCTCGACTGCTGACCTCTCTCCCGGAAACGGCCACTCGCTTTCCGGGATGTTTTTCGTTACCTTTTTGCCCGTAACGGATTTGTCTGCGAGCCCGCTGCGCGCGGCTTCCAGCTCGCCGCGTAGCGAGGCGATCACGGCGCCGGAGTCGATTGCGTTCTGTCGCCAGCGGCGCAACGCGATCAGCTCATCGTTGAGCTCGTTGATGGTCTCGTGCGCTTCGGCCAGCTCGGCCTTCGTGCTGTCCAGCTCGGCGTAAGCTTCCTGTAGCTCTTCTCCATTCGCGCGATGCATTGCGACCAGCTCGGCGTCCGCGAACTGAACCTTCGTGTGCACCAGGTCGGGCACGCCCGGCCGGGCATACGTCGAAATGCCATCGGCCTTGAGGCGCGCGCGGTAGGCCGCCTGGCGCTCGGCGTTCGTCATGGCGCCGGGCTTGCGCGGCCGGCCCGGCCGGCGCTTCGGCTCGACGTCGAGCAGCTCGGCGGTGCGGTTGTCTACGGGATCACGCATGGCTGGCCCCCTTCGCATTGCGCGGCCGCACCAGGTCGGCCAGGCGCCCGGCCGGTTTGCCGGCCCGGCTCGCCGCGACCTCGGCCGCAAAGGCGGATTCGCGGTTCGCCGCGGCTTCGGCCGCCGCCCTGGCGGCTTCGCGCTGCTCGCGTATCCGGTCCGCGTGATCGGGTATCCAGTCGCCTGCCCGCGCCTTGTCCACGAGACTGGCGAGGAACTTGTACGGTGCGCGTATGCCTCCGGCCTCCATACAGCCCCGCCATTCGTCTAAAACGGTCTGGGATAGATCAGGGTCTAGGCCGTCGAGATTTTTCGCGATAGCGGCTCTCCTGGCCTGCGCGATATCGACCGGCCAATGCAGCCGATCCGCCCAAGCGATCGAACCCCCATCCCTTGCAAGCCGGCGCGAAGCGCCCTCCCCCACCGAACCTGTGCCCTCGTGGCGTTGCTCTGAGAGCCGGTGCGTCCTTGCGTCGCGATGGTCTTGGGGGTCTATCTCACCCTCCCGCGCCGTAGGCGTGGGGGGCTGTTGATACTCCCCACCGGCGCGAAGCGCTGGGGGGGTAGGGGGGGGAGGGTTTAAGGTTTTACCGGTACTCGGATGTGTGTCGGCTTTCGCGTTTTCGGGTATGTCGGCTTCTCTGTCGGCTTCTTCCCTGAAACCCGCTCCGGTATTGCCTTGTGAGTTGTCGGCTTGCCTGTCGGATTGACCTGTCGGCTTACTGTCGGCTTTTTTCTGGACGTTTTTATCCGTCATGGCGAGCGGACAGAAAAAAATGAGTTGCTTCTCCCGTGAGCCAATGCGCAGCAGGCCGTTTTTAACGAGCTGTAGCGCCATGCGGCGGATTGCCTCTATGCTGGGGATGGTGGCCTTCACGCCGGGCCGTGGCTCGATGTAGAGCCATTCCTTGAGGGCCTGCCAGGAGATGCGGGGAGCGAGGCCAACGGCCCCGGTGCGGAAGTCCATGCGCGGACGGATGGCCATGACGTACATGCAGATCGCGGCGTAGTCCATGCCGGACAAGGCCGAGAGCTCGGCCTCATTGAGTTTGAGTGCTGGCATGGGCGTTAACCGCGCTTCTGCCATGCAAAAACGAACTCAGCCGCCTGGCGCTCGGCTTCTTCCATCGTGATGTAGCGGTCACGGTCGTACGTGCCGGCCTCCGGCCCCTGATACCAGAAGGTCGCCAGCAGGCGGCGCCCGTTCGTCACGTCCACCGTGCCGAAGCGGCCATCGGCGTGCAACTGCTTGAAAATTTGTAGCGTCACGATGGCGGGCTTCATTGCTTGCCCTCCAGCCGTGCGATGGTTTCCGACAGGCTGGCCTGAATCGCCTTGAGCTTTTCCAGATTGGTCACGCCTTCCAGCGCCTGCACGAACAGCCGCGCGCTCGCCTGGGCTGCGTCTTCGGTCCCGCAATGCGCGTAGCCGAAGTGGAAATCGACATTCAGCCCCTTCTCGTAATCCCGGACCTCGACCCAGCCCGTTTCTCCGGTGCCGTCTTCTTTCTGGAATCGCTTCGTGGAAATTTGTAACGACATGTCACACCCCTTTTCTCCCCACCCTGTTTGGGAGAACCCCCTATCGGAGGTAGATGCGCCGCCAGCCAGCGGATCAGGCCGGCCCTGGCGGGTGGGTTCCAGGCGGCGACGCGTCTGGTGGGCACTATAGTTACCGCATCGGTAACGGTCAATATGTATGTTACGTACCACACCCTGAAACGTTGCATGTTCCACAACACTTGACTACTCTTCGGACCGGGTGGAGTACTTTTTAAAAGGGGTGTAAGTGATGAAAACTACAGTTGAATTTCTTGATGCGGTCAGCCGCAAGATGGGCGGCGTATCGGATTACGCCATCGCCAAGCAGCTTGGCGTGACACGAGCGGCGGTCAGCCGGTATCGCAATGGCCTGTCCGGCTTCGATGACGAAACCGCTATCCGCGTTGCGCGGATACTCGACATTGACCCGGCCTGCGTGCTGCTGGCGGCGCACGCGGAGCGCACGAAGACGCCCGAAGCTAGGAACGTTTTTGCGGCCCTCGCTGATCGTTTTGCCCTAAATTTTGATCCGCTCCGCACGCGTATCCGGATGGGCCGCACCCTAGTGCTGGCCTAGCCTGCGGAGCTTTTTCCGGAAGGTCTTATCATTATGTTAAATATAAGTCACATTCAGGCATTGTACGCCAACGACCTGGACAACGACTCGCTTAACGTGGCGTGGCGCATACGGATACCACGGTCCCGCGCTCACCCCCTTGGTTGTATCTCAATTGAGATGCATAATGTAGGTCAAAGCATAGGAGATTTCCATGGCGCATACCTCAATGCTGCACATCCGCGTGGACGACGACCTCAAAGCCCGGGCCACGCAAAACCTCGCCAGCGTTGGACTAACCGTGTCCGACGCAGTTCGCATCCTGTTGACACGGATCGCCAAGGAGGGCGGGCTGCCGCCCGGTCTGACGACGGATCCCGAGACCTATGATGCTTGGTTCCGCGCCAAGGTCCAGCAAGCGCTGACGGACCCGGCCCCGCCGCTCCCGCATGACCAGGTCATGGACGACGTTCAGGCGCTGATCGACCGGAAACGCCGTGCGCGCGGTTGAATGGACGCGGTGGGCCAGGGCCGATCTTCTCGCCATCGTTGACTACATCTCGGATGAGAATCCGGATGCGGCCCAGAGCCTGAAGGACGAGCTCGAAGCGAAAGCGGCACGGCTGCCGGAACACCCCGAGCTCTACCGAGCCGGCCGCGTCGCGGGCACGCGCGAGATGGTCGTGGCGGCCAACTACCTGGTCGTGTACGCCGTGGATGCCACCTCCATCCGGATCCTGCGGGTACTCCATGCCGCGCAGCAATGGCCGTCGCCCGGTTGAGCCAGGCGAGGACTGACCAAAAAAAAATGGGTGCGCCGCCCTGCCGCGACGCGCCTTCGGCGATCACACCAGCCTTGCGTGACAGACCGCCTGAGACCTCCAAGCACTAGCGCTGCCTGGCGTCGTCGTCCTGGACGCGCAAACACGGCGCGCCGGCTTCGACGCTGGTCGTCGTGGCAGCTCGTCGACTGCCTTTTTGAGATTGTTGCCGCGCGTTGGATGTGACTGCCGAACTCAGGGGCTAAGCACGAGGCCATCGCCGAGCTTGGCCGCCAGAATCATCAAGTTCTGGCAGAACTTTCGCTTCTCCTCTGGCACCCCCCGCTGGGCGGCGATCCATCCCTTGAATGCGTAGTAGGACTCGGGGGAGATCGCTGTCAGGCGCTCCATGACGCCCGTTTTGGTAAAGACAATCGTGCTTACCCGACCGCCACGCAGGAGCTTGGTCATCCCATAGGACATGGCTGCTCCACTGTCATCCGCAATCGTGGTCGACAGCGTCGCTTCCGGCGTGCTCGCTTTCACGGCGCCAATGATGTCGACCACGAAGCCGACTTCGTTTCGCCCGCGCACGCAGGCCCCCATCCTGGGGGCGAGGATGAAGGTCGGATCCACTGCCTGGAGTGCGGGCAGGATGACTGACTCTGCGATGGGCTTCGCCGTGACGAACTGAACGCGCTTGTTGTAGAGCCCGAGTCTGACGGCATCTTCGATGCGGCAGCCCGCGGCGGACGCATAGGCAAGCATCGCGTAGTTCCCAATCACCGAGATCGTCTCCGCGAAGGCTGCGCGGCGAAACGCCTCCAACAACTGAACCAGAATCTGTGGGGCATTCCCAGGCGCGTAGGCGGAAATGTCGGCTTCGGTTCGCGTCAGTTCCCGCCGCTTGGCCGCGGCGCGGCCTGGGCGGGTCTCCCCCAGCTCCTCCGCGCGCACGGCGGCCTCCCATTCCGCAAAGCGCTGACGTGCGACGCCCTGCTGGTCCAACTCAAGGCGCTCGAGATGGCGGACTTCAAAGCCGCCGCATTGGAACTTGCGACGCCCAGACGAGGAGGTCGCTGGCTCTGGGGCCTTCTTTGCACTCGCAAAGTCGTGAGCCGCTTCGCGGGGCCGTTCCGGTGAGGGAGCGGGCCTCGCCGGACGCTCTCGCGTTGCCGCCTTCTTCGCCGGCGCGGCCGGCCGCGGTTTGATGACCGGTTCGCGCCCGGCAAACCGGCGCAGGTGATCGAGTCGCTCGTCCGCGAACGGCCCCTTCGGCAGGGTCAAGACCACCTTCGCAATGGCGTCTCCCGTCCGGCCACTCTTGGCGTCACGCAGGCCCTTGCCGGCAAAGCGCAACGACTTGCCGCTGCCCGTATTCGGTGGGACGTCTACCTCGAAGGTTCGCCCCACGATCTCGATGGTGGTCTTGCCTCCGAGCCACGCCGTGATGCAATCGATCTGGATCTCGCAGCGGACGTCGAGACCCTTCAGATAGGTAGACCCGGACTTCACCACCCGGATTTCGCAGAGGAGATCGCCGGCCGCGCCACCGAACTCCCCTGGCATGCCGCCACCGACTGCACGAAGGATACGACCGGCCGGGGTGTTCGCCGGCACTTGGATGTTGAAGCGCTTGGTCTGTTTGAATGCACCCTTCCCTTTGCACTCTCTGCAGCGCCAATCGACCCCCGATCCCTTGCATCTGCTACAAGTGCGCTGCCCCCAGCCATCCGCGGAAGGATGCCACCCGTGGCCGTCGCACTTTTCACACGCTACGGGAGAGTCCGTTTCCCCTGAGCCCCCGCAATACGGGCATGTGTCTTCAACTTTGACCTCGACGGTTGCCTGGCCACCGCGGACCGCCGTGTCAGCGTCGATTGACGCCTTGCAGCGGATGTCCTCGCCTCGTACAGGTGGTGGTCTGGATTGACGGCGTCTCCGCTGGCTCTGGTGAAACTGCTGGCGAAAGAGGTCTTCGGAATTAGCGTCGTCTTCGTCCGGCCCGGCCCACCAGGGATTCCCGCTACGGGTCGCGCCATGGCCCAGGTCGTACTCCGCGCGCTTCTGCGCGTCGCCAAGGATGCGGTTAGCCCTCTCGATTTCCTTGAATTTCTCCTCGGCCTGCTTCTTTTCCAGGGCAGACTTGCCGTGCTGTCGGTCGGGATGGAATTTCATCGCGAGCCGCCTGTAGGCCGCTCGGATCTCCGCCTCGGTCGCGCGAGGCGAAACGCCGAGAGTGTTGTAGTAATCGATCATCACCGGCTATTCCGATTCACCTCGCTCATGGTCTGCGGGCCGGGACTGTGCTTCGGCAATCGAGACGGCGGACTGGCACAAAAAGATACCACTACCGATCCATCACGGCGGAAGCACGAAATATACCGATTGCATCACTTAGCCGATCGCGGGTTCAACTCCGTGGGCGTGCATGATTAGTTCGCCTCTTGCGTCCCGATTTCAACGCCCTACTCCCGCGTTTATCGTCGGCAGCGCTTGTGAGTTCTCCGGCGAGCAGTGCATCCGACTCAAGGCGCAACGCCGAGCGCTCAAACAGCCTCGAATTGTGGCGGCCCTGCAAGGTCGAGGATGCTCCATCGATCGTTCAATGGTCTGCTCGCTGCGTGACAATTTTTTCGCTGGCAAAAGAACTGCCGGGAAAAATAGCTCCTAATCCTGTGTTGCGCGATGTTTATATCGCCGTATCCTGCTTCGGTAGGCCTGCTACCACCCGCGCCCCTTCCCTGGTGAGCGCGGGTTCTTTTTCCGCGAACCGATGAACTGCGCGGCGCAGGCTGGATTGCCGACCACGGCAACGGATACTGAATTTGGGTGGCGCCGCAAGGTGTTACCCGATTTCTTCTTGGACGTTCTGCGGCTCTCCTCCATCGGAGCGAGGGCTGTTTCTTTGGTCGCGCGCACTATCTGGCAACCGGCGCGTCCAACTTGCCGACGGTAGCCGCCGCTGTGCGATCGATCACCGGATCTGCCGGTGTCATGTCGACCTGCGGGCGGTCTGACCTGCTTGCACAATCCGAAAGATCGCCAGTTGTTTGCCCTGCCCGCTGGCGCCCAATAGAGTTGCCAGTGAACCTCAACCGCCGGTCTAGCCTCCTTCGTCTTGATCCGGACAAGTCAGGACGCTGGGCAAGAACGCTCCGTCGATCGTGGCTACCGCGCACGCACCGAGACCGAAGATGCGGCACAGTCCTGTGGTGGGATAAGCCGTGGATTCGTGGTGATGGCCGTGGAAAGCGCGTTGCACGCCCATCGCTTCGATGAGCGTGTCAATCGCCTCGAACCCGTGTGGGTCACAAGCCGGAGCCTCGTGGCTGACCAGGACATCCGCATGCTGACTCAATAGCGCGTTGTAGGTCTGCGGGAAGATCGTGCTGCGATGGCGCCGCGGCAGACCGCCCCGCCAATAATTCCCCTTCCCACATTTGGCAAGATAGTCGGCCTCGCTCACGAGGCGTGGTGCTTCGGGCGGCATCCAGACCTGGCCGCGAAAAATCCCCCCTAGCCCGGCAATCCGAAGGCCTGCGATCGTGACCACCCTCCCATCCAGGTTCCGGTGGGCCAGGCCCGAGCCGAACAGGTTGTCGTAATCGGCATCGCTGTCGGTGTCGTGATTGCCGGGAATCCACCACACCTGCGTCAGGGGAAGGATACTGGCGAGTTCCTCGTCCAGCGGGCGCTTGGCCTGGATGTCGCCTGCGAGCACCACCGCCTCGGGGCGGTGACGGTGGACGCATTCGATCAGCGGGCCGAACTCACCATGGGGGTCGCCGCAAATGAATACATGGCCTTCAGGCATCGTTCGTCGGGGCAGGTGAATTGTTTGAGTGGAACAGGCGCTTCGATGACGGTGACCGTGGCTAGCCGGCGGTGGCTGCGTCGGGCTGACGTAAGCCGCGCCGCCCGCGTCTCTGCCACGGTCCTGGCGATCGCCACCCGTACAGCCTCGAGACATTGCGCACGCATGACGTATTGGGAGAGTTCCGCTCACAGTGTGGCGGTCCTCGGTTACCCGGTTATCCCTGAATTATCACCAATTTGCTTGATCAGGCGTCGAAGGCGTGACCGCGACCGCGCCCAAGCAAGAATACTGCGTTCGCCAATTGGTGGCCGAGATCTATATCCACATGAGATGAAAGAGACCCCTTAGACGTTGCAGACTGGAAGGCGCAACGTGCAGAGCATGCGCCGGCGGCGCCTGCCGGTGCGAGCCGCGTCTTCGTGACGGGCAAGCCCTTCCCAGTTTTGACTCGGCGGCTTGATTGGTGTGCCAAGACACAGTTCTTGTGGTAGCGCCTCGTCATGCTTCGCCGTAACAAAACCAAACTGCCGTACGCAGAAACAGGTACGCTCGTCCGCTGGGTAGCGTCCTTGGCGCAACGATAGTGGTGTGGAATTGGGCGCCCCGTGAGTCGAACACGACACCAATGGATTATGAGGCTCTCGCGCTGCATTTGCTTTCCCCTTGGCGGTGGCGACGGCTAAGGTGCAATGAATTGGGCCGCAAAGGGCGACCTGCATCTAAGATGCAAGCAATCGATCGGTCGATGCCAAGCCTCGCAGGGTCTTCTGCTGTAGTCACAAGGTCTTTGGGGGCCAAAATTCCGTCTTGCGGCCCAATCTGTTACACCCTGAGGCCCTTCGCGCATGACTGGTTTGTCAAGCCGCAAGACGTTCTGCGGCTTTCTGCTACCGGTCGAGAGCCGTTTTTGCACGGGTCTTCGCCCAGCAATTGTTGTCGGCGCAGTTCTGTGCCAGCAGTCACGGTAGCGGTTTTTCAACGATGGATTGCCGCTGTGCCCTTCACTTCGACCCGAGAGCGTCCACGCATGGTCGACATGCACTGTGGCGTCAATTCTTCGAAACTAAGACGGCACGGCGGCCGCGTGGATCGGGAACGTACCGCCCTGCTTCCCGTGGGCGGCCGTTTGGTCTTGGCCGGCAAGCCTATGAGCCTCGCTTCGATATCAAGCGCTCATCCTTGCGAAGGATGTCGATCTCTTCGTCAATAATGGCTATCAGCTCGGCCAGGGACCCGGAAAACCGTTGACGTATTTTCTGACGCGTTCTTCGCTCGCTGGCCGAGCGCACCAGCTCATAGCTGCCGCCAGCCTGTTGCGAAAGGCGGATCACTCTGAATTCCTTGCTGAACGGAAGCCGGAGCCAGTAGGCATAGCTGTTCCGTATCCCCCGCTCGGTACGTTCACGAGGAACCAAGTTTGGCCGGGCGAGCATGATATCGGCATGAATCGCTTCAAATGACATGGCGATTGCTCTCAAAAAAGAAAACCCCTGCATGCAGGGGTTGGACACATTCTGTCGGAGACGAGCGGTGCCTAGTTACGCCTCTTCTGCAATCAGGAACTTGTTAGGGCTCTTGCCAAGCCAGGACGGCGTACGGCCGCGGCCAGACCAGGTCTTGCCAGTCTTTGGATCCCGATATTTCGGGGGCAATCCCGCTTTCGCCTTGCCAGCGCCGCTGCCGGCAGGACGGCCACGACGGCGTTTGGAAATATCTTCGACAGTCAGCCCGTATTCCGCCATCAGGTTCTGAATCTGCTCGATGACAGAGGCGACTTCATTCGCACGCACCTCTTCCAGGTGAGCTTCCAGAGCTGCCTTCTGCGCCATCAGTTCTTTGTAAGTTGCCATCTCCTGATTTCCTTTCCGATCGAGGGATACAGATAGAAGGTAGTTTAGAGCCAATTTGCTCTTCAGGGCGCATAAACTTTAACCTTATGGGTAATGAACAGTCCAATGACTCGCTTGGCGGCTCCGAATCATGACCAAAAAACTGAGCGAGAACGTATGACAACGAATGAGTACCACCACGCCACGTTGAGGCTCCATGGGGTAAGGGCAGCGAGAACTGCATTAAAGGGAGCGCCGTAAAACAATGCGCGTGATTCGGGTGCAAAGCCCCTCGGTTTGAACTGATAAGGACCAGCTTCAGGTTCGTGGACCTGACCGAGACGCTCACGGCAATCGGCCGGCCAAAAAGATTCCGACCGAGTACTCGAGGCTGCATTTGTCTAACAATCCTTGGTCAGAACGTTCGCAGAAACGGGTACGCCGCAGCCTGGACGTGGGGCAAACCTCCGAGCTCGGCGGTTTTCGCATGGTCTCCCGGCACCGCTACGACTGCAGGACTGAAAACTTTGTAGTGCCGTTGTGCGCGACGTTGAACAGTGAACTTCGCGCGAACTGCGTTCAGGCAAGGTAGGCCAGTGATCGCTTGAAGCGTGCCGCGATGCGTTGGTCCGCAATTGGCCCGTTGTGCTTGAAGGATCGCGACGACCTTCGAGCCGCACTGTCGCAGCCGCCTGTCCGGGCGGCTATCCCAATCGGCAATGCCTCCTCCGCTGCCCCGCAGCATATTCCTTACTTGCTTTCCACGACTGAAGGATTTACCGTAAACGTTCGGTGTCGCGCTCCCGGCCTGTTCCTTGCACCGACATCATCCAATTGCGGTTCTCAACTCCCCCGTGGAGCACGGTACACAGATCAGCCGTCGCAGTTCCCTTTTGACCCGATCAAGGAGACCGACATGCTAAGTCCGCATGAAATCGCAGCATTGCTGCTGCTTGGCGATGCACCGGACATTGACGACCTCGATCCCGAGCGATTGGACACCTTGTTGGAACAGAAGCTGGTCACGATGGAGCATGGTCATGACAGCGGCGCCCATCCGCGCCTGACAAGCCGGGGGCATTCCTTGCTCGACGCCGTACGCCGCATGCGCTAAGCGTTAAACTTGGGCGCAAACGGAGCCGCCGGCTCCACGGCAGAAAGCGGTCGTCTCCGCTTGAAGTTGGCGACCTAAATCGTGGCTTCAGGGCGGCGGCTTTTGCGTTCTGCCGACCGCTGTGAGTGCCACGCACCTTGACAAGGCGCTTTGCGGTAGCGACGCGTTTGGCGCTGCCACCGTCCGCAATTTGGGAGTGATGGCGCTCTTTCTCCTGGCGCATTCGTTGGTTTGGAGTCCGCATGCTCTATCAGATTTTTGAATATCAGCGGACCATGATGAAAACGTGGGTGGATGAATCTGCCCGAGCCTTGGTCAGCCCTCTTAGCCCACTTGCATATTTTCCGGGGACCGGGAATTTTGCCGCCTGCTGGGAAAACCTGTATCGCTTGAGCACGGCCAGCGAAGAACCGACGTTTGGCATTACAGCTATCCTTCGTGACGGCCGTGTTGTTCCCGTGGTCGAGCAAATCGTTTCGGAAAGCCCTTTTTGCCGCCTGCTGCGCTTTGAAGCTACCCCAGCGGTTGGGCATGATAACGGGCAGCAAGCGATTCCCGCGGTACTCGTCTGTGCGCCGCTTGCCGGCCATCACGCCGTCATGCTTCGCGACGTGGTGCAATCGCTACTGCAAGAGCACATTGTCTACGTCACTGACTGGAGCAATGCGCGCAACGTTCCGGTGACCGATGGCGCATTTCATTTGGACGACTATGTCGTTCACGTTCAGCGCTTTATCCGTCAGATCGACGTTTCGCCGCTGCATGTGCTTGCCATTTGCCAGGCCACGGTGCCGGCTTTGGGCGCCATCGCGCTGTTGGCAAGCCGCGATGAGGCGACGCCAAACAGCCTGACTCTCATCGGTGGTCCGATTGACGCACGTCGCAGCCCCACTGCAATTGGGCGCCTCGCCTTGAGCCGCTCTATCCAGTGGTTTCGACGCAATCTGGTTCACCCAGTGCCGCAGCCCTATGCAGGTGCTGGACGTCAGGTCTGTCCGAGTTTCGTGCAACTTTCCGGTCTTGCCGCTGCGCGGTCATCACCGCTGTGGGGCCTATGTGAGGGGTACTGGGCGAATCTTGCTCGTGGTGATGCCGAGCGTGCCAATGTTCACTGGCAAGCATTGCTGGACTACAGCGCGGTGCTCGACATGGCCGCCGAGTTTTATCTCGACACGGTTCGGACCGTGTTTCAGGAGTTTCAGATCGCCTTTGGCACCTGGCAAGTGCAAGGTCAGTCCGTGCGTCCCCAGGACATCCGTTCCACCGCATTGCTTACCATCGAGGGCGAGCTCGACGACATATCCGGCCGCGGGCAGACCCATGCCGCGCATGACCTGTGCCGAGGCCTATCCGCGTGCGACAGGCGACTGGTCACGATTGCCGGTTGCACTCACTACGACTTGTTCCGTGGACCTGTCTGGCGTACTGAAGTCTTCCCTAGGATTTGCGATATGACACGAGACGACATGTAAACGCTGGCGTCTCGCCCAATCAGCGCATTTCAGGTTCACGTCATAGGCGACGGGTAGGCGCCCTTCCACCTCCAGCCTACCTTCGACCAGCGAACTTCAGTCGATCGATGTCGTTGATGACCTACGCCAGCCCCACGTTGGAGTAGAGGCCAGCCATACCGATGACGACAGCACGGTAGCCGTGCGCGATCATGGAACTCGCCAAATCGGTTGTCGGCGCGCGACGCCCCCGAGCAATCCAGAATTGGAGCCTCAGGTTGTGCGATTGCCGCTTCTACCTCCGGGCTCTACCAGCGGAGTTGTCATAGCTGCGCACACCAGTCGGGTGCGATCGTCAAAGATCGCGATGCTAGGCTCACCTGCCAGGCCCGACTCGGACGCGATCATCCTGGGCGAGCCGGCAAATGCATCGGCTTCGCAGTTCATCCTCATCGAGCAGTAGCGGCAGACGCAAACCTGGTGGGCCGGGTGGGATTCGAACCCACGGTGGGATATCTCCGGCGGATTATGAGTCCGCTGCCTGCAACCAACACGGCGTCCGGCCCTGTAACGACGCGCGAGATTCTACCCTGATGTTCGCACAACTTGCCTCTAATTTGCTGAGCCAATGGCTCGATACACGGCTCAGTCGAGCAGGCTTGGCGCAAGCTGTGCGACCATCTTCGGTCATCGACCGGTTGGCGAAGTGCCGTACCGGCCGAGGCCAAGATCACGCCGAAACTTCGGGTGTCGCCACGGTCGGCACCACTGTCTTTGCGGGAGTCCGCTTCTTCGTCACGGCTTTCACTGCGGCCTTCTTCGGCGCAGCTTTCACGGAGGCTTTGCTACCGGTCACTGCCTTTTTCGGGGCCGCCTTCGTGGCTGCTTTGCCTGTGGCCTTCTTGGCGCCCGCAGCCTTTGCTTTCTTCGCCGCCAGCTTGTCCTTTGCGGCTTGCTTCTCGAAGCGAAGCGCGGACCTTGCGGCTTCCACCGCCTGCGCAACTTCGCGCTTTGCCGCCTCAATGGCCTTCTTGGTGTCGGCGCGCAGCTTCAGCAGGCTCTTTTTCGCTGCCTGAGCCTCACGTGCGAGCACGCTGGCCTTTTTCGTTGGCACGGCCACCTTCTTGGCGGCAGACTTGTTCTTCGAGACTGCACTGACCTTCGTTGCTTTCGTTGCAGCGACCATTATGGATTACCCGTTGGTTGTGAAGCGCGGAGTATAACCGTACGTGTGCCTGCCTAATAGACGTCTATCTCTTCGTTGTCGTGCGACGGACTCGGCCGGCGCAGCCAAGGGCAGCCGAGATGCCCCACTCTGCCGCGCGTAGCCGCCTATCTCCGGACGCTCGAACGGTCGGCTCCGCTGAGGCAGCTGCCATTCGCCTCGTCAGTCGCCTTCAAAGCGATTCGGCCATTCAGGACACCTCCACTATTTTGTTTTTCGCCGCGACGGTCGCCATCGACATCCCATCTCGTGGGACTGAGGTTTTGGTACCCTTTCACGGAAGGTCGTATTTCTTCTGGCAAAATTCGGAAGTTCGCGGGAGACCGTCACAAAGTTGAAGGTTGAACAGCTGGCGGCGAAGCCGGGAGCGAATTTGATCAGGTTGTCCTACAGCAGATGAAAAGACAGTTCACAAGACATGTGCAACGCAGCGGACAGGCATACCCCGGACGGTTGGTCGAGCCGATGATTCGGTCGGTCCAGAGGCAATCGAAGATTCGCCCAGTCCAACCTAGGCCGGAGGGCCTGCTGATTGATTTCGCAGCCGCCTCCCTTGAAAGCATGCAGCTTCAGCGCTTGCTGCAACAGTGCGATTGGAACGGGCACCTGTGACTGCTCCCGACATTCTTGTGCCACACCTGACGCCTGGCGGGCACCTACTTGCAGTGCCGGAGGACGCCGCGCCAATCTTGGCAGATGAAACGCGACGGCGGCTTGAGAGTTCTTTTGCGCTTGGCGCGGGACATGGCCTGCTGCACCTGGGAACGGCCGAAATCGGCCGCATTTTGCCCCCTGCATGGGCCTGGTGGCGTGATTTTGCGGCGCGCTATGTCACCGCCTTGTGCGCCACGCCCGAAGGCGGCGAGATCGCGGTCGCAACGCCTGCTGCCAAGGATTTCGATGCCATGATTGGCGATGCACCGCCGATGACGGGCGGCGAGTATCTGACGCCAGATGTGCTGCGCACGTTGTGGGGCGAGATCGATACTGCCTTGCACCAGGAACTGGCGACCGCAAACGTCTCGCTTCAGGATTTCCTCAAGCTGCGTCACCCGGCTTGGAATCTCGTCGGCCGCGTGCATTTCAACCTTGCTGAGAACCGCAAGGACCCGGAGTCACCGTTCGCCTTCCTTGCGACTTACACGTCGCGTCTGTCGGCCCATGGTAAAGCGCAACATCAGCCACTGTCGCAGGCCCTGGCGGAATTCTCGGGAGTCAGGAGCAAGGCGCAGCTCCTGTCATTACTGCTGCCGGTGCAGCGCGCCGCGGAACACTGCGATTGGCTTCGCGAAATGGTGGATACCGGCGAGATATACCATCCGCTGCGCTGGACGCCGCTCGATGCCCATCGCCTTCTCTCGGACCTGTCCAAACTCGAAGCTGCCGGGATTGTCGTACGTATGCCAGGCGTCTGGCAGGCGGGCCGCCCTGCTCGTCCCGTTGTGAAAGCCAGCGTCGGAGCACGGCCGCCCTCGCTCTTGGGCAAAGACGCGTTGCTGGACTTTAGGATGGAGGTTTCGCTCGATGGCGAGTGTCTCAGCGCCACCGAGGTCAGGAATCTGCTCAAAGGCGCCGACGGCTTGCAGCTCATCCGTGGTCGCTGGGTCGAGGTGGACAAGAAAAAGCTCAGTCGCCTCATGAAGCGATTCGAGGCCATGGAAAAGGCGGCGCAAAGCGGTCTGCCTCTTAATGAGGCCCTACGCCTTCTGGCGGGGGTTTCGCTCGACGATAGTGCCGACCCCGCTGACCGCGACTGGTCGCAGCTTGTTGCAGGGCCCTGGCTGGCCGACACCCTGCAGGAGTTGCGTCAGCCGGAGGGGTTGGCGCAGATCAACCCGGGACCGGAACTGAAGGCAACCCTACGGCCCTACCAACAGGCCGGCGTGCGGTGGTTGTACCTGCTCACCCGGCTCGGTTTGGGCGCTTGCCTGGCGGATGATATGGGCCTGGGCAAGACCATGCAGGTACTCTCGCTTCTGCTCGTGCTGAAGCGAGAAAGTGCCGAGGCGCGGCCCAGTCTGCTGGTCGCTCCTGCATCGCTGCTGGCCAACTGGGCGGCAGAAGCTGAGCGCTTTGCCCCCGGCTTGCGCCTACTGATCGCCCATCCGTCGGTCATGCCGACGGCCGAATTGCGTGCGCTGGACCCGGCGCGACTTGCGGACATCGATCTCGTCATCACCAGCTTTGGCTCGCTTCTTCGCCAGCCGGTACTGGGGGCCTTCCAATGGCGCGTTGCCATTGTCGACGAAGCACAGGCGATAAAAAATCCGGGCGCCAAGCAAACGCGACAGGTCAAGCAGCTCCAGGCACAATCGCGCATCGCGCTGACCGGCACTCCTGTGGAAAACCGCCTGTCCGATCTGTGGTCCATATTCGATTTCACCCACCCCGGCTTACTGGGATCAGACAAAGTCTTTGCCGACTTTACCAGGCGGCTGGCGAAGGCCGAGCACTTCGGTCCGCTGCGAACGCTCGTGCGGCCCTACATCCTGCGCCGCCTGAAGACCGACAAGCGGATAATCGACGACCTTCCGGACAAGACCGAGCTCAAGGCCTGGTGCCACCTGAGCCCGAGCCAGGCGGCACTGTATCAGCGTGCGGTGAAGGATCTGGCTGCCGCGCTTGAAGATGCCGAAGGCATCGGTCGCAAAGGGGTAGTGCTGAGCTACCTGATGCGCTTCAAACAGATCTGCAACCATCCGTCGCAGTGGTTGGGCGACGCCGCCTGGAAGGCGGAAGACAGCGGCAAGTTCACCCGCCTGCGCCAACTGGCCGAAGTCATTGCCGCCAAACAGGAAAAGGTGCTGGTATTCACCCAGTTCCGCGAGACCACTGAGCCGCTTGCGGCATTTCTAGGTTCGGTCTTTGGCCGCGAAGGTCTGGTGCTTCATGGCGGCACCCCGGTAGCCAAGCGCCGCGAACTGGTCAAGCGATTCCAGGAAGATGAGCTGACACCGTTCTTCGTGCTCTCGCTCAAGGCCGGTGGGGCAGGTCTGAATCTCACCGCCGCTTCGCATGTGATCCACTACGACCGCTGGTGGAACCCGGCCGTGGAAAATCAGGCGACTGATCGTGCATTTCGTATCGGCCAGCGGAGGAACGTCCTGGTGCATAAGTTTATTTGCCGTGGCACGATCGAGGACCGTATCGACCAGTTGATCGAAGCGAAGCAGCAATTGGTGAAGGATGTGTTGGAGGGCGGCGCAGAACTCCTGCTTACCGAGATGAGCGATCGTGAACTGCTCGATCTCGTGAAGCTAGATGTTCATGCCGCGCAAGAAAACTGATCGTCAAGAGGGATCGGAATGGGTTACGGTTACGGGAGATGGAAGCCCTATGTCTCAGTCGCCGAGCGCAGGAAAAAGGCTGAACGGGCCGCCGAGAAGGCGAAGAGGGCTGGTACGGTGCTGTCGCCAATCGCGTCATATCGCGGTGCCATCGCCAAGACCTTCTGGGGCAAGGCCTGGTGCGACAATCTGGAAAGCTACAGCGACTATGCCAACCGCCTGCCGCGCGGCCGTACCTATGTGCGCAACGGTTCTGTGATCGACCTTCAGATTACGGCAGGCGAAGTCCGCGCGCAGGTAATGGGTTCGAGTCTGTACACGGTCGCTGTGACCGTGACGGCATGTCCCGCAAAGCAATGGCGAGCGATCGGCGCCGATTGCGCGGAGTCGATCGATTCGATCGTGGAACTCTTGCAGGGCAAGTTCTCGACAGCCGTGATGGAGCGCATCTGCAAACCTCGCAGCGGTCTTTTCCCGGTGCCGGAAGAAATCAGGTTCAGTTGCAGTTGTCCGGACTGGGCGTCAATGTGTAAGCACGTTGCTGCCGTACTTTACGGCATCGGCGCGCGGCTCGACCAACAGCCGGAATTGCTCTTCGCCCTGCGCCGCGTCGATGCCAATGATCTCGTCAGGCAGGCCGGCGCCGGCCTGCCCAAATCGACAAAACGACCCGCCACCAGCAAGGTGCTCGACGACGCGCTGGTGGCCGACGTGTTTGGCATCGAGATGGCCGACGCTAACCCACCGCCGAAGCCTGCTGTCAGACTTAACAAGCCACCGGCAGGTAAGGTGACAGCGAAGAAGGCGACCAAGTCGGCCGTCTCGACAACCCGTAAGCCACCTGCGAATGCGAAGACTGCGGAGGATAATAAGTCGGTAACAAAGAAGTCATCAGTCAAGGCATCCGCAGGGCCGCGCAAATCAGCATCTGGCAACGTTGTTGCCGGTAAAGCAAACGTGGCGACCTCGCCTGCAACCCCGAACGAGGCTGCAACAAGGAAGCGCGCCAGTACTCGACCGGGGAAGGGGACGTCCCGCTAAACTTCGATTCCATCTCGCATGGAAACCCTGGTGACGTTCCAAGAAATTGTCCTGGCTAGATCCTATGCAGCAGGAGGGGAGATCGA
>NZ_JFJV02000214.1:0-27044 GCF_000611145.1 Cupriavidus sp. SK-3
AAACGCATGGAGTGTGCCAAGGCAGGCCAGGTCAGCGAGAATCGCCCGCAAAGGCAGGCTGGGCTTGGGATCGATTTTTTTCGGGCACGAAAAATGGCGTCAAAGCCTGGCGCGTGCGGGCCTGGATCTGGCGGGTGCAAACCAACACAACAACACCGGGTGTTTGCTATTACGCGACACGCTGGGCCCGTGCATCGGAGGCGGACCGCACGTGCGCCTTGTAAGAGGCTCATTGGCCTCTCGCAGGAAGGCCTGATCCGTAGCGTGCCAACGGATGCCACGGCAGCCAAGGCCGACCGAAGACCGGACGGAGAACGGCGCCATGGTAAAGGCCAAACATCAACCATGCCGGAGGCAGCATGCAGGAAGAGTTCGGGTACAAGGATGCGGCCGGTCGATGGGTCGCGGGGTTCGGGTCCCGTCGCGATGCCATTTCGGCGGCGGCGCAGGTGGGCATGACGCAGGTGGTTACCGCGGGCTTTAGCCCTGAGCCTCCGTCCTACTTCGCGCGGTTCGAGGCGACGAGGATTATCGAGCGGATGCTCTCTGGCATGGCCTTGGGCGAACACGAGGGCAAATTGATTGGCAGCGAGCAAGCCCAAGATGTGCTCGCCCCCATTCTCGCGGCGGCGATCGGTGATGGCTTTCCCGGCCGCGAGTCCCCAGAGTCATGGAAACTTCAACTGGATCTCATGGATCGGCTGGAAGCCGCGGTTGCCGCATGGCTGGAAGAGAATCACCTGGAGTTCGCGCCGCCTAAAGTCGTGGTGTACGGGTCGGAGCAACTCCACGTCGCCGGCACGAATCTGGATGTACCGCTTCGGTAGGCCTTTTGGGGGTAGCTTTGATTTCGGCGCGATTTACGGCGGTTCGCAAGCCCAGCAGCGATGCGATGTTGAAGACGACGGCAACCGAAAGCACGAAAGGCTAGCCCCCTGTTAGTCGCCGCGAGGGGGGCGAATAGGGCGATAATGGCGATTCAGGCCACCCCTCAGCTTGATCATGAAAACCCTGTTTCTTGTGCGGCATGCCAAATCGAGTCGCGACGATCCGTCCTTGCCCGATCGGCAGCGACAGTTAGACGATCGCGGCCGCAATGACGCGTCCAAGATGGGCAAGCGCCTGACTGATCGCGGCGTCGATCCCGATCTACTCATGTCGAGCCCGGCGCTGCGTGCGCTGACCACGGCGCAACTCATCGCCGATGAGATCGGCTACAAGCGCAAGGACATCGTCCTCGATGAGCGCCTCTACGCCAGCAGCTCGGACAACTTGCTCGCCATGATCTGCGCACTCGACGACAGGCTGGACCGCGTGATGCTCTTCGGCCACAATCCCGAGTTCACCGACCTCGCACATCGGCTATCGAGCACGATCATAGACATGCCCACATGCGCAATCGCGGAGTTTTGCTTCGACGCAAAGACGTGGGCGGATGTCGCGGAGATCGGCCCGGCGAAGGTGAGGATGGACGCACCGAAGAGATAGTTCAGACATTCGCCAATGCGCGGCGCCAGGCCCAGCTTCATCGGCGCCGCCGGCTGCCATGCCTGAGATCTCGCCACATTCGTTGTCCAATGGAGGCCCCACTGCGGCCGCTGCTGGTCGGCAGGGCACGCTGGACAGGATCACTGTATTCGAGTCGCGCGCCCCCCTCGCGTTGGCAAGCGGTTCGGGAAAGAGACACGCACGGCAATCAGACAAAAGCTGGCCGCCGGCGAGTTGCGCAATGGCATGGCTACGCGAATCGAGGCCGACGTGCAGCGCATCGCCAAAGGCCTTGTCCGCCCGGCGCGGAGAACACCGACACACCGAAGCAAGCCAGCGCGGCGCCGCTACACGGCTTGAAAAGGCGGCAGTGTGTACACTACCGTCCTACTTTTTTTGTTTGGCCCATGACGATCACTATCAACGAAGACCTCCGTGCCTATATCGATCCACTTACAGGCGACGAATACGCAGCATTGGAACGCAGCTTGCTCTCGGAAGGGTGCCGCGATGCGCTGGTGTTGTGGGGCGATCTCCTGGTTGACGGACACAACCGCTACAGCATCTGCCAGGAGCACGGAATCCCTTTCAATACGGTACAGAACCAGACGTTCCGGTCTATGGACGATGTGCACCTGTGGATGATCGACAATCACCTCGGGCGGCGCAGCGTATCGGATTTCCAACGAGGGGTACTTGCACTGAGGAAGAAGGAAATCGTATCCGCGCGTCTGGCGCAAGCGCAAGCGCAAGCGCAGCATGCAAAAACTGCCGGGACCGAAGTCGCTACGCAATCCGGGGCCGATCCAGTGTTGACTCGCGAGGCTGTTGCGCGCACAGCGCGGGTGAGCAGTGCGACGCTTGGTCAGATCGAGAAAATCCAGAAGACGGCTGCGCCCGAGTTGGTCAGCGCAGTAAAAGCGGGCGTAATTTCTATTAATGCCGCGGCTGCCGTAGCCTCCTTGCCTGGCGAGAAGCAAGTAGCGGCTGTTGCTGGAGGCAAGAAGGAACTGCGCCAGGTGGCGAGACAGGTGCGCGAGGCCCGCGTGCCACCCAAACCTGAACCGGTGCCACCACCCAGCGACGCCACACCCGATCAACTTGCAATTCATCGCCTGACGCTATTGGTTGCACAGCTCACAGAAGAGCGCGATCAGTTGAAAAAGAAGGTGCAGCACTTGACCGTTGCACTCGCAGAGGCCCGCGGTGGGCAATAGAGCGGGCGGTGAAGGGCAGGGCTGCCGAGCAGGCGATCGAACGACTACGCGGACTGCCGGCGTCCAAGACGGTCATCAGTGACGGCATCGGGCTGTGACTGGCACCGCGCGCAGTGGCTGCGCTGCGGTCTCAGGGCATGGGCATGCTGGCGGCCCTGACAGTACGCGGGCCGCGCCGACGCCGCTGGTGGGTGGCTATTCCGGGCCTGGGCGCGGCCGGGGCCCGGCGGATTGAAGCGTTCTTCGCCCGGCACCCGCAACCGACCGAGCGCGCGCGCTGATCTCGCGGGAGTGTCGCGGCATCGTCGTACCGAGGGAACAATTGCGTCTGCCGCATGAAGTCGACGGGTCGCAGGGGCAGTTTCGCGCGCCGTGCCAGACCTGCACCTCAATGCGGACAGCGACTACGCCGCCATCCACGACTGCTTGGCGCTGCACGAGTCGGCGGCGACCCGGCTCGCCTATCGCAAGGAAGCGCAAGGAAGCGGAACGCCTGATCCTTTGCGCCATCATTGAGCGGGGGCGGTCGTTGTCCTCACTCACCACGGAGGATGCGACGGTCTATCGCAGCTTCCTGCGACGACCAACGCCCCCAAGAGCGGAGGGTGCTTTCTTGCTGGAAGCCACGCCGGTTGTCAGCGTCAGGCAAGGCAAGTGGTATTGCCCGGCAGTCTCTCCTTGATTTAACATAACAAAGATTATGAGTGCAAAACATGTCACAGCCAGATGCTAATGTCGGGATCTGGCTAGATAGAAATGTCGCGGTCAGCGCCATGGGTGCGATGCTACCGGCTTTGTAGCGGGCATCGGGAGGCCGCCATGGCAAAGCCGGATCTTGTGACCATGAGCATGCGAGAACTGGATCGCCTCAAGGTGATTGACGCGGTAGCCCGGGGCGAGCTGAAGCCGTGGCGCGCTGCGGAGAAGCTGGGGTTAAGCACGCGTCAAGTCGAGCGGCTGACTAATCGATTCCGGCTCGATGGCGCGACCGGGATGCTGTCCCACAAGCGTGGCCGCACACCGGGCAACCGCGCCCTCGATGCTGGCCTGGAAGCTCGCGTCCGCAGGCTGATCCGCGACACCTACGCCGATTTCGGCCCGACCCTGGCCTGCGAGAAGCTGCGCGAGCGCCATGGCATCGACCTGGCCAAGGAGACGGTGCGCCGGATCATGATCGACGCCGGCTTCTGGGTGCCACGCAAGCTGCGCCCGCCCAAGGTCTACCAGCCCCGTAAGCGCCGCGCCTGCCTGGGCGAGCTGGTGCAGATCGATGGCAGCGACCATGCGTGGTTCGAGGAGCGGGCGCCCACCTGCACGCTACTGGTCTATGTCGACGACGCCACCAGCCGGCTGATGGCGTTGCGCTTCGTGCCAACCGAATCGGCCTTTGCCTATTTCGAGGCGACACGGGCTTACCTGGAGTGCCACGGCAAGCCGGTCGCGTTCTACCGCGACAAGGCCGGCATCTTCCGGGTCAATCAGCCGAATGGCACCGGGGGTGACGGCTACACGCAGTTTGGGCGCGCGCTGGCCAGGATCTGAACTTAACCTTGATCAGTTTTTTGGGATGAATGAAAAACAATGGCGCTTACCAGTAAAATTTCCCACTATGACAGTAGATGGCCTGCTCTTTTCGCCAGTGAGAAAGAGCGCGTAGCGAAAGGCTTTGGTGCTGAATTCGTCGATATCTATCACGTCGGGAGCACGGCTGTTCCCGGACTTGCGGCCAAGCCAGAAATCGACCTCTTGGTTGAGGTATCAGAGCATCGGGACGAGGCAGCGCGAGACAGTTTCATGTGCGTACTGGGTTACGTTCGGGGGAGTAATCTTTCATCAGGGCACCACTTCTATCGTCGCGATGTTGATGGGGTGCGAACCCACAAGGTGCATGTATGTGTCAGTGGCCACTGGCAGATTGAGCGAATGCTCCGTTTTGTCGATCTTCTTAGGAGCGATCCCGGTATTCGACAGCAGTATCAGGATTTGAAATTTCAGCTCGAATCAAGCAACCGTGGAGGCATCGGTGAGTATCTTGCGCAGAAGGCCCCCTTCATCGACGCTTTGATGGCGCCGCATCCGAGCTTAGCGAAGGAGTAAACGTCAGGATTCTGCCGCCGCCGCTCACCCTCCCCCTCACCTTCAGTCAAGCGGCAACGACAAAACAGATCGGGGTCTGTATCCAGAATCGATGACCCGAATTCTTGTGCTAGCCTCGCGCCGTCGCCGCCATAGCACTACAGGAAATCGATTTGCACCAGCGTGTGGCAGTAGTCGTAGGTGGCCGCACCATGCGTGCCATCTGTCGGCCCTCCGAAGCCAGGCGTTAGCCGTAGGTCCCTGAGTACCTGGACCGTAAGCCCGAGCGTCATGTGCGGACGCCAACCGTTCGCGGGTTTCGCAACACGAAGGATGTAATAGCCTTTACAGGCCTCGACCGAAAAGGCATCGGCTCCCGGCGGTGCGGAAACTTGATCGACCTGGACAATATCGAATTGGCCCGTACCGGTGATTTCGGTGTGCTCGACGTTCCGGAACGCTCCGAGGTCGACCGCCCGAAAGCTTTTGATCCCAAGGCCCGACACACCCAGTCCCCGCACGTCAGTTACGGAAACCTTGAGGTAAATCGCTTGCTCCATGGCGCCAGCCTGGAGGCCATGCTTGTCCAGAACCGCTTCGACGCGACTCACCATGACGCCCTCCTTTCCCTTCCAGGGCGGCCTCTAAAGGCCACTACTAGCAGATTCCCGCGACATTTCAAGGACATTGCGGATGCCGTAAACTCGTTGCTGACTTCGGCAGTCAGCCAAAGCAGCCCAGGTAGTACTGCTGGGCACGCAGCGCGTCGACACCCTTGCGGTAGCGATCGGCGCGGCTCCAGTACTCAGTCTCATTCATTGCGCGCTCAGTCGCGCGCACCCGGTAGTCGAGAATCAGGCACTGGTTCAGGAAGAGGTTCTGGGTCCGCAAGTTCCATTCCTCGTCCCGCACCCGTTGCGCCCTGACCTGCTCCGCTGTCTGCGCGCGGATACTCAGGTAGGCCTGATTTGCCTGAAGGGTTTTCGTAACGTTGGGCACCGTGAGCAGGTGGCCCTGCATGGTGCCGGTGACATTCATGTAGCCGGCCGGGCAGGACGCCGACGTGTAGAGGACTTCGCCTGCACTCCGGCATTTGGTGACGCCCTGCGCCAGGCCGCTGGCGGCCAGCAGCGCCATCATCACGGCAAGTTGTCTGGACATGGCAGTGACCTCGTCAAATCACGATGGAATCAATGTAGTCCAGATCAGCGCCGATGCCAGCCGCTTGTGCAGCGCCTTGTTTTGTAGAAGGTGGCGGCTCGTCAGTGATGCCGCCTGCCACTGGTCGCAACCGTTGCTTTGACCACCCGGCAATGCCATTTACCTTCCATTTGTTTCAAAAAGCGCACAAAACGCCAGGCGGGCTACGACTAAGGCACAAAGACAGCACCTGGCAATGCCGTGCGAGGCTCTGCTCTTGGCCCACGCCCTGGGGGGGCAATGCGCTGCTCGGTTGTCTGGAGCGGTTTGCGCGCCGGGTCATCGACAAATGAGCGGTGCGGGGTTCTGTCGCGATCAGAGCACGAGGCAGCCAGGAACCCCGGAGAATCGCGCAGTTGATGCTGCCAGGGAATAGAATTGCTGCGCTGCGGACGCTGCTCGCATTGATGCACTGCGTTTGCCCCTTGGCAACCATATGCATGATTTCGATGCTGCCCGGGAGGATGTTCGCGCAGCGAAGGGCTTTGAACCCGAGCGTCGGTCTGGTAATTCGACCCGCCGGGACGGCCAACATGCATCACCACGATTCAACGCACTGAACGCCCGAACCCGCTCGAAGATTGAAGCGCAGGACGCGCCAGTCCGAAACCTGGGCGACTTCGGGCGTTGAAGCAGAGGGGGCTCAGTTCCAAATGGGATTTTCCTTCTGCATCTGTTCCTTGGTCTTTGCTTCCCAATAAGCACCGATCTGACGCTCTGTTACGTAACCCCGCTTCCTGGCATCGATCTGGTCAAAGCGCTTGTAAACCTCCGGCATACCCGCCTTGGCTTCTTCCCGGCTTAGCTTGCCGTCATGGTTGACGTCGGCCGCCTTGAAACGCTCGGCAATAATGGCCTTGGCTTCGGCTGTGGTCGGCGGCGCATTTGGAATCTGGGTCGATTCTGTTCCTTGTTGGGCTTTCGATTCTTGCGTCTGCTGGGCGCTCGCACCCGTAAAGACGAGCGCCATCACAACTGTTAAACCAAGTGCAGGCAATTTGCGCATGATCATTTCCCTCTCCTCCAGCATTTGTGGTTTCGCATTGCCTTCTCCTGAAAAAAACCTGGGCAAATGGAAATCGCCCGCAAGCCAATGCTCACAGGGATTCTAGGCACACAAGGCCCGCTTACCAACACCTTTGTGTAACATGCGGCCGGCAATGGGAGTGCTTCAAGACCAGACCGTCAATTTCGACGCATGAAGATTGCCGGAATTGGCGTATTCAGGTCCCAGTCGACCCCGGTCATGAGCCCTGATTCGGTCTGGTTGCGCGTGAATACAAGTGAATTATTAGCCGCAATTCACTTTTGTGTTCGGTGCGTGACGCTGTCACGAAACACCCCGCCATCAATTGCACCAGCCTCAAAAACATGCCGCCGAGGCGGTACTGAGAGTATGAGCGGCGGCGGCTCGCACGCGAGTGTTTTCGCAGGTCTGCCAGCGCACCGCTGCGCGAATACGTCTTTAGGCCTCTGCCTATTGGTCATCGTATCTAGCTCTACGATTCGTTGGCCAACCTCAGGAGGGGACGTTTGCTTGCTTTTGGATCATGACGGACTCCTTTATCGAGAAATGTTAGGAGTCCGGTCGATGGGGGCTTCAACGTCAGCTTGAGTCCGTCTCTAGAAAATGCTGGGCTCCGCATACAGCATATGATGTCAATTCCCCCCCAAAGGCTTTAGGTCGGCTTGCGCAGGAATCCCTGGTTGCCACCGTTACGATTGGGCGCGAAGCCATTGGCCTGAAGCGTCTCTTCCGCCGTGTCGTAGAAGACCCCAATCTGCATGATCTCTCGTGCCTGTTTCGCTGTCGCTATGGGGCGGCCAAATTCGCCGGCGATACGCACCAATTGCTTGATCTGCTCGACGGAGGTGCTCTTCCCCGTGCGGGTCTGGTTCCAGAGTACATCCTCGATGCCGCACCGCACATGCAGGCCCAAAGCCATGCCGATCATATTCACGGGCAGCACATTTAGCACCGAACTCTCCACCGTGATCACTGCTCCGTCGGGCGCAGCACGCAGGAAGTTGGCCAGGTTGTAAATGTTCGCTTGATCCATGCCGCCGCTGATAGCCACCCAGTTCATCACCAGTGGCCCCTTGTAGACGCCGCGGCGAATCATCCGCTCAATCGTTTCAAAGCTGTTGATGTTGTAGCACTGAAACTCACTTTGGATTCCGGCGGCTGTCAGGCGTCGGATGTGCTCCTCGACCCAGCTGGGGTTCGAGGGCACGATCATGTCCTTGTAGGTTGCATAGAGGTGCGGGAATCCCCGCGAAACCCCCTTGAAGTCATCCAGACCAGCATGCTCAGTCACATTCATCTGCGTGGTGTTGACGGTCACCGTCACCTGGTCGGGCTTCGGATCGAGTTCGGCCAGCATATGCCGCGTGTCGTCGGAGAGCCATTTGGCCGCAGATCCATCGTCCTCGGGTGCAAAGCTGATCGAGCCACCCACCTGGATGACCATCTCGGGTACGGCCTTGCGCACCCCGGCGATCAGCTCATTGAACATGGACAGGCGCTTGCTGCCCTTGCCATCGGGTTCGCGCACATGCAGATGGAGCACGGTGGCACCGGCTTCATAGCAATCCACCGCCTTCTGGATCTGCTCCTCCATGGTGACAGGGATATCTTCCGGGAAGTCCGCGGGAATCCAGCCCGGCGCATACGGAGCGGCAGTAATGATCAGCGGCTGCTGGTTCTCGGGATACAGGTGGCCGTCAAGGAAGTTCATGGTGATGGATATCCAGGTTGAAATGTGAATATTGAGAATGTCGAACTAGATGAGAGAGCTTTAGAACCCCATTTGCAGCGCCCTCTTCGGCACGGCGGTGCGCAGGCGATCCAGCATTCGTTGAACATGAACACACGCCTGGAGCCCTTGCCGCCGGCTTCGCGCACCTGCATGTGCAAAACGATGGCGCCCGCGTTGTAGCAGTCCGCCGCCTTTTGCACCTGAGCGGCCATCGTCACCGGCACATCGTCCGGATCTCCGGGCAGCCATTGCGGTCCGTAGGGCGCGGCCTGAATGATCAGTGGCTGTGATCTTCAGGGCGCAAAGATTTGTCGATGAAGTGCATGCAAGTCTCCTTAGCGGTTTATGTTCAAGTGTCAGCGACAACGAGTGAATCATCTGGCCTCGCGCCACTTCCCGCTTTACTTTGGATGCCTCGAACTAAGCTTTTCATGACAACAACGCGCCCCTGTCCGTTGAGCCACCATCAAGACATCAAGACACATACGTCCGTCAACCTGGAAGACGACGTACGCGAGCAAAAAGGAAGGGAGCCACCTTTCCTCCCCGACACGCGATGTCCGACGTACTGTGCGCGCAAGCTTGTCTGCATGATGCGCATGATGCTGGTGCACGGCGTCAGGCTTCGTTTTGACACCGGTCTTGCCATTGGAGTGCAAGCCGGTCGTTTGGCGAGACACACGGATGCGATCTCATCGGGAAAAGCAACGCCGCGAGGTACGAAGAGACGACGCTGTTTGAGTTCTCGCAGTCTGGGACGCGGGTCGAACCCAAGTAGGCTGATCGGTATAGCCATGAGTGTCGACCGTGGCCTCGATTCGTTCCTGCCGCACGACAGCCTCGATCCCCCGCCGGCCAGCCTTTCGTTGAGCGCAAACGGCCGGGAAATTCTCCGGCCTCGGCCCTGGCCCCGCGCATAGGGCATCGGCGCGAGTTGCTCGCGCGCGTGTTCCAGTTTTACAGCAGCTCGATCTTCGCGATTGCCGCCAGCCGCTTCCAGCGCGCTATCTCGTCCTTCTGGTAGTCGCGCAGTTCTGCCGGCGTGGACAGTATCAGCGAGGTGGACTGGCGCTGGTAATACTCTTTGACATCGTCGGCAGCACCGGCCTTGGCGAACAGTTCGCCAAGGCGTTGTGCGATGGGTGCAGGGGTCTTGGCGGACACCGCCGCCGCCACCCAGTTATAGGCCAGGAAATCCGGCACGCCGGCTTCGGGCGCGCTCGGCACCCCAGGCAGCAACGGTGAGCGTTGGGGCGCGGTGTAGGCCAGTGCGCGCACCTTGCCGCCCTTGACCAGTTCGATCGCACCGCTGGCGTCCACCACGGCGAAGTCCACGTTGGCGGCCATCACGCCGTTGATCGCGTCGCCCGCGCCCTTGTAGGGGACGCCCGTGGTCTTCATGCGGCTTTGCTCATTCAACCATTCGCTGTACAGCGTGTATGACACCGAGCCAGTACCGTAGTTAAGTGCACCGGGGCGCTTGCGCGCATCTTCCACCAGCGCGTTGAGCGTGTGGTAAGGAGAACTGGCGGGCACGATGATCAGGCATGGCCCCCGCGACAGCAGCGTGATGGGCCGGAAATCGGTCAGCGGATCGTAAGGCAGCTTGCGGAAGGTAGCGGCGTTGGTGGATAGCGTGGAGTTGCTGCCGATAAACACCGTGTATCCGTCCGCCGGCGCGCTGAGCACCGTCTGCACACCAATAAAACCGTTGCCGCCCGGCTTGTTCTCCACCACGACGCCCTGCCCCGTCAGCTCGCCGATCTTCTTGGCGAACATGCGGGCGGTCATGTCGGTACCGCTGCCGGACGGGAACGGCACGATAAAGCGGATCGGCCGGCTGGGAAATGCCTGCGGCTGCGCCAACGCGGCGAACGGTACGCCCGCCAGGCTCGCTGCGACGGCGGTGCCGGTCAGGATAGCGAAGCTGCGCCGGGAACAGTTCACGGTTCGGGTCATATTGTCTCCTTGGTTTTCCGCCCGGCAGTGGGTTCCGCCAGTGCGGGTGCGTCAGTGGTTCGGTGATGCCGTGAGTGGTCTTTGCGACGGGCTACCGCTTGAGGCCGAGCAGATCTCGCGCGATGACCCATCGGTGTACTTCGGACGGCCCTTCGTAGATGCGCATCAGCCGCGTCTCATTGGCCATCTGCTGCAGCGGCATTTCCTTGGTCATGCCCATCGCCCCGAAGGCCTGCATGGCGTGGTCGATCACGTCCCAGGCCATCTCCGTGGCGAACACCTTGATCATGGAGACCTGGGTGCGCGCTTCCTCGCCGGCGTCGATGCGCGCCGCGGCCTCATAGGTCATCAGGCGGCAGGCGTGGATGCGGGTAGCGGCATCGGCCACCCACCACTGGATGGCCTGCCGGTCCGCCAGCACGGCGCCGAAGGTGCGGCGCTGCGGCGCGTACTCGCACAGCATGTCGAGCGCACGCTGGGCGCGGCCGATGCACCAGGCCGCCATCTGCACGCGCCGGCTGGACAGCCGCGCCTGCATCGGCGCAAAGCCCTGTCCTTCTGCACCGAGAAGCTGCGTGTGCGCAACACGGCAGTCCTCGAGCACCACCTCGTAGGTGGAGGCGCCGCCGATCATGGGGATGCGCCGTTCCACCTTGAAGCCGGGCGTGCCGCGGTCTACCAGGAACGCGGAGATGCCCCCGCGCGCGCCGCGCGCCTTGTCGGTCACCGCCATCACGATGGTCCAGTCGGCGCGAGCGGCCCGGCTGATCCAGATCTTGCGGCCGTTGAGCACCCAGTCGTCGCCGTCGCGTTCGGCGCGGGTGGTCATCATGGCCGGGTCGCCGCCGGCACCTGGCTCGGAAATGGCAATCGCCGAGACGGTTTCGCCGCGCGCGTACGGTTCCAGGTAGCGCGCACGCTGGGCGGCGTCGGCAGTCTTGAGCAGCATGCGCAGATTCGGCGAATCGGGCGGCAGGTCGTAAGGCGTGATGGTCTTTCCCAGCTCCTCGTTGACGCCGACCATGGCCACCACCGGCAGGTCGGCGCCGCCCATCTCAGCCGGCGCGTCCAGGCCCCACAGGCCCAGTTCGTGCGACAGTCCGTCCAGCTTGTCCTGCTCCTGCGGCAGCAGCGTGAGCTGGCCGCCCTCTGCCTCGCGGGCCAGTACGCCCGCTTCGAGCGGGATCAACTGCTCGCGCACAAAGCGGGCCACCAGATCCTTGAGCATCTGGTGCTCTTCTTCCAGTGCGAAGTTCATGCAATGTCTCCTTAATGGTTCGCGTGCCGCGTCAGCCGGCATTCAGGTCGCCCGTTACCTGGGCTATGTCTTCAGGGGCTAGCCCGGCTTCGCGCAATACCTCATCGGTGTGCTCTCCTAGCGTGGGCGCGTGGCGGCGCAGCGACAGCGGCGTGGCGGAGAAGCGCGCCGTGGGCCGCATCTCGCGTAACGGGCCCTCGGTGGGATGCTCCGTCTGCTGGAACAGCCCGACCGCTTCCAGGTGCGGATGCGCCAGCAATTCGTCCGGCGTGTAGATCGGGGTGGCTGGGATATCCAGCGTTTCGAAAAGCGTCATCCACTCTGCCGTCGTGCGGGCCGGCGTGATTTCCGCGAGATGCTGGTACAGCGCGCGGATATGGGCGTTGCGCTGCGCGCGGCTGGCTATGTTGTATTTATCGGCCAAGTCGTCGCGGCCCACTGCGTGGAAAAAGGCCTTCCAGTGGCGGTCCGTGTACGGCAGCACGCAAATCCATCCGTCGGCAGTCTGCGCCGGCCGCCTTCCGCCTCCCAGCAGGCGCGCATAGCCGGCTTCGCCGGTGGCGGGCTCGAAAGTCAACCCCGCCAGGTGCTCGGCCATCACGAAGCTGGCCATGGTTTCCAGCATCGGTACCTCCACCGCTTGCCCGCTACCGTGGCGCTCGCGGTGCAGCAGCGCGGCCATCACCGCGTTGGCCAGCGCCATCCCGGTGGTCTTGTCGGCAATCAGGCTGGGCACGTACTCGGGCCGGTTGCCAGCGGCGGAGCCCAGCGACACCAGCCCGCAAGCGGCCTGGATGATGTCGTCGAAGGCCGGTTTGTTGCGGTGCGGGCCGTCCTGGCCGAAGCCCGTGGCCACGCAATAGACGATGCGCGGGTTCAACGCCGCCACTGCGGCATAGCCGAAGCCCAGCCGCTCGATGGCAGCCACGCGCATATTGTGGATCAGCACGTCGGCGCCGGCGATCAGGCGGCGCAGCGCGGCCGCACCCGCGGGCGTCTTCAGGTCCAGCACCACCGAGCGCTTGTTGCGGTTGAGCGCCAGGTAGATTGAACTCATGCCGGCGTTGCGCGATACGCCATTGGCGCGCATGAGGTCACCTTCCGGTCCTTCGATCTTGATGACGTCCGCGCCCAGGTCGGCCAGAGATTGCGTGGCCAGCGGGCCCAGCACCACCGACGTCAGGTCGAGTATGCGAATATCCTCGAGCGGACCGGCGCAGACGGAATTCTGCTGTTGCATACGGACCCCTCAGCGGCGCTGGAAGACTGGCGCGCGGCGCTCGGCCATTGCCGCCACGCCTTCGCGGAAATCCGCGGTGGCGAACTGCACACGCTGGATGGCAAGCTCACGCTGGTTAGCCTCCACAATGCGGTCGGCCAGGCCCAGGCGCAGCGTCTCGCGCGTGCTTTCCACGGCCAGTGGCGCCGAGGCCGCTATGTCGTGCGCGAGCGCCAGCGCGCGGGTACGCACCTCGGCCTGCGCCACGAGTTCGTCGACCAGACCGATGCGCATTGCTTCTTCGCCGTCGACACGCCTGCCCGTGTACAACAGCAGTGCAGCCTGCTGCTCGCCGACCAGGCGCGGTAGCGTCACGCTCATGCCAAAGCCGGGATGGAAGCCGAGCCGGTTGAAGTTGGCGCTGAAGCGTGCTTCGCGGCATGTGACGCGGAAATCCGCCACCAGCGCCAGGCCCAGCCCCGCTCCGATCGCCGCACCCTCCACCGCCGCCACAATGGGCTTGCGGTTANNCCACAATGGGCTTGCGGTTACGGTACAGCTTCATGGCCTGTGCGTAGAAGGCCGATGGATCGCGCGAGACGCTGCCCTGGTCCGCGCCGCTGAAATCGGCCCCGGCACAGAAGGCGCCCACGCCGGATGACAGCACCACGGCGCGGCAGCTGTCGTCCTCGTCGAGTTGGAGCAGCGCATCGGCCAGCTGGCGCATGACATCGGCGTCGACGAAGTTATGGGGCGGGCGGGAGATCTCGATCTGCGCAACATGCTGGTCGCGTGTCAGGACGATTTCGGGGGTGGATGCCAAGGTCATGGCGAAGGGCTCCGGAAAGTGAGAAGGCACCCAGTATTCGCCGATGCGCGTTGCCGCGCTACACTACTATTTCGAATAGTGAAATTAAATTGCGGCACGCCGAAGCTGGCGGGGCTGCCGACAACCACATGCCCGATTCTCTCTCCCAGCCGGATGCCCGGGCCAAATCGCCTTCGACCCGTGCGCTCACCCACAGTACTGGCCGCTTCACGCGCCAGACCGAAGGCAGCCAGTCGCTCGAACGTGGCCTGATGTTGCTGCGCGCGTTCCGCGTCGGCTCTTCCAGCCTGACCAATGCGGAGCTGGCTGCGCGCACCGGACTGCCGCGCCCCACCGTCAGCCGCCTCACACACTCGCTGGTGGACAGCGGCTTCCTGCGCTATGACTCCACCGAGCGCGCGTACCGGCTGGCGGCCGTGGTGGTAAGCCTGGCAGACGCCTTCCACCACGCCACCGCGGTGCCCGATATCGCGCTGCCGCTGATGCGCAAGATCGCCGAGACGGAAAAGGTCAATGTCGGCCTGGCCGTGCCCGACCAGACCACCATGGTCTACCTGGCCGCGGTGCGCCACAGCCGCGACAGCGTATCGCGCACCCGGCGCGTGGCGCCCGGCACGCGGGTTCCAATGGAACTGACCTCGATCGGCATGGCGTGGCTGGCCGCGGCGCCGGCCGGCGTGCGCGACCATTGCCTCGCACGGATCGCGGAAAAGGCCGGCGACGAATGGCCGGCCCTGCACAAGGAACTGTCGCGCGGCATTGCCCAGGCCCAGGCGCAAGGCTATTGCACCGCCAACTACCAGCCGGGTCACCTGACCGCCGTGGGCGCGGCGTTCCGCGGGCCGGACCACCAATGGTACGGACTCAATATCAGCTTCCCGCACAAGCCCAGCGAAAAGCCGCGCGATGTGGCGCGCTATGCGCCGCTGCTGCTCGGTCTGATCGAGAAGATCAGCGTGTCATGCGGGGTGGAGGACGGCGCGGAGTCAGCATGACGGCCGGCGGCTAGCGCGGGGCCGGCATGGCGCAGCGAGGTGCGAATCCGAACTGCGCGATGGTTTCCGGTTTGGCCTGCAGTTTGCCAAGCGGCAGATCGGACGATCCCGAACATAGGCGTCCCGCAAGGCACCCTTACAAACCGACGTGATGGACCCACCCGGCAGGGCCAGCGGCCTGGTTGCGCTGAATCTCCACCAGCCGCTCCCTTAGCACCTTGACGGTGTTGCCGGCCGTGCCGTTCCCGATCGCAAAGCGTGTCCGCGAAGACCGCACTTCGCCGATGGCCACCAGCGTCGCCGCCGTTCCGCAAACAAAGGCCTCGGCCAGGCGTCCGCTTTGGGCATCCGCCTCCCACTCGGGGAATGAATACCGGCGCTCTTCCACTGTCATGCCCATCTCCCTGGCCAGTTCGATCACCGAAGCCCGGGTGATGCCTGGAAGAATCGAGCCGCTAAGGGGCGGCGTGACCAGGGTGCCGTCGTCCATCACGAAGAAGATGTTCATGCCACCGAGTTCCTCCACCCAGCGGTGCTCGGCGGCATCCAGGAAGACCACCTGGTCGCATCCGTTCGCAGTGGCCTCGTTCTGCGCGACCAGGCTGCCGGCATAGTTACCGCCGCACTTTGCCTCGCCGGTGCCGCCGGGCGCGGCGCGCGTGTAGTTCTCGGAGACCCAGACGGAGACGGCCTTGTCGCCGCCCTTGAAGTACGGGCCCACAGGGCAGGCGATCACGCAGAATATGAACTCGGAGGCGGGCTTGATGCCGAGGAACACCTCGTTCGCAAACATGAAGGGACGCAGGTAGAGGCTGCCCGACCCGTGCGGCACCCAGTTCTGGTCAACCCGCACCAACTGCTCGATCGCTTCCAGGAAGAGGGATTCGGGCAACGCCGGCATGGCCATGCGCTTGGCCGACGCCTGGAAGCGGCGCGCATTCTCGAGCGGGCGGAACAGCGTAACTGCGCCATCCGCGCCGCGATAGGCCTTCATGCCCTCGAAGATCTCCTGGCCATAGTGGAGCACCGAGCACGCCGGATCGATCGAGAACGGCTTGCGTGCGGTGACCTTGGCGTCCTGCCAACCCTGTCCTTCACGCCAGGTGATCGTCACCATATGGTCGGTAAAGACGCGGCCGAACGCGGGGTCGCGCATCAGTGCATCCCGGGTGGCCGCGTCGAGCGCGTTCGGGTTGGGTTCGAGGCTGAAAGTGGTTTGTTGCGTCATGAGCGCGAGTCTTCCTTCGCTGGCGTTGGGGATTGGCGGCAGGATGAACACTCCTGTCTGCCGCCGGCATGGCACGCGGCTTTGCGTGAAATCCGGGGCATCAATGATCGCATGCTGGCGCCCAGCTTGTCTTCAATGTCATTGCAAGCCCCGCCGCGGCGCGTGACCACCGGCTGATCCTGCCCCGGTGCGAACAACGTCCTCCCTGTCTCACTGGTGGACACGGCCCTTACGCTGCTCCGGGCTTGAACTTGGTTTTCGTCGCCGGCGCCCGGGCGATATCAAGCGGCGCGTCGCGGTGGCCTCCGCTTGTGCGCGCTCGGCTTGCAGCCGCGCGCGTGCCTCGGCGCCAGCCACCGCGGTGTACTGCACCTGCGCCACGGCCACCTGCGCCACGGCCACCTGCGCCACGGCCACCTGCTCGCGGGTGCGCTCCAGTTCCATCGAGAATTGGGTATGCAGCTCTCCGAGTTGTCGCTCCAGCGCCTCGATCTGGCGCTGCCCCGCCTCCTGACGTGCCTGCGCGGCCGCTAGGGCCCGGCGCGCGGCGTCCAGCCCCGGCGGCCGCTGTCAGCCAGTTTGAGGCGCTCGATACAGCCGCCCAGATCGTTGACAATCGGCAAGCTAGTACCACTGGCAGCCATTCTTGTGTGTGACCGACTAGTTGCTAGCCTCGCACCGCGCTCCTGAAGGCGGCTGAAAGCGCGGCAAGCGCATCGCGCGGCCGGCCGTCGTTGACCCGTGAGTGAAGCAGAACTGGCAAGCGTGGTAATTCAGGAAGCCCGAGCTTGGGGCCTACGTCAACTGCGCCCAATGGCAGCATGCGAGGAGCCAATGCCGCTACGCCGAGCCCGGCCACGACGGCTGCGGCGACTGCTGCAACGCCGCCGCCGACGAAAACTTCTGTCCAACGCACTCCTGCCGCATCGAGGAGCTGGCCGGCCATCGCACGCACGCCGCAAGGCTCCGCAAGTGTGGCAAGCGGCAGGGGCTCGCCGGCGCGATGCTCCCAGCCTGGCGCTGCGAACCAGCCGAACTTCTCGTGGGTAAGAATTTCGCCGTCGCTTCGACCGACATGTAAACGGACGATCACCGCGTCGAGTTCCCGCCGGTCGAAGCTTTGGAGCAGGTCGCCCGACGAGCCGATCCGGATCTCGATCAACAGTTGCGGGTTTTGCGCGTTCATGCGCGCGATCAGCGCAGGGAGCTCCGGGCCGGCAACATGGTCACTGATACCGATGACGAGACGCTGCCGCACCCCGGCAAATCCGGCGAGCGCGCGATCGTGTACCTCCAGGAGTTCGCGGGCGTGTTCGAGGAAGGCTACGCCCTGCGCCGAAAGCTCCACGTACCTGGGGGTCCGCTCGACAAGCCGGCAACCGAGCCGCTCTTCGAGCCGTTGCAGCTTCAAGCTGACAGCGGCCTGCGTCGTCCGCATGGCTTCAGCCGCGCGCGTGAAGCTGCCAAGGTCCGCGATGCGGATGAAAGCCTGGACGGCATCCAGGTCGAGAGGGCGCCTTGTCATTTCAAGTTGTTATCACTGATATTCGACCATCATAACTTGTCAATATAACAGACGGCTCTTAATGTTTAGTCAGGCCACAATGGAAAGGAACCAAAATGCCACTCGTTCACGTCTCACTGCGCACTGGAAAGCCGGAAGCCTACCGCCAGGCGATCTTCGACAACCTTTATCGTGCGATGCACGAAACGTTCAACGTACCCGAGGACGACCAGTTCATGACCATCACGGAGCACGACGCTGCGAACTTCCGCTACGGCGCGTCTTATCTTGGCATCGCCCGAAGCGACGATCTCGTGTTCATCCAGATCACTGCGAACAATACCCGCACCGTGGAACAGAAGAAGGTGCTATTCCGTAGGATCGCGGAGTTGCTCGGCGAAAGCCCCGGCATCCGGCCGGAGGACGTGTTTGTGAGCCTTGTCGAAGTCGCAAAAGAGAATTGGTCCCTCGGCAACGGCCTCGCGCAATACGCTTGAATCGGTTCTGTTGAACGCGTCCGCAATTTGCGGGCTGTTTCGCGAGGACGTGCATACTCGCGTGAACCGCAATGACAAGGGACGACCGATGAACCTTGCAATCCTCCTCGCCCACCCCTGGTTCGGCACCTGGACGGCAGCCGTTGTCGCTGTCCTCGTCGCGTTGCTAGCGCATCGTCTCGGTGGCGTGCTGCTGTTGCGTATTACCCGCTCTGCCCCAGTGCTGAATGCCATCGTGAGGAAAGCTCGGGCCCCATCGAAGGCAGTCTTGCCACTGCTGGCGCTGCAGGCAGTCTGGCAAGCCGCGCCAGGCGATTTGCGCTGGATTGACAGCGTGAGGCATTTCAACGGTGTGTTGATGATTGCCGCAACCACCTGGCTTGTGGCGCGCATCATCGCCGGTTTTGCGCAAGGCGTACTGGACCAACACCCAGTGGACGTAGAGGACAATATGGGTGCGCGGCGCATCCACACGCAAACGCGTGTTCTCTCCCGCATTGCGATGACGCTTGTCGTGGTGATGGGTGCGGCTATGCTGCTCATGACCTTTCCAGGCGCTCGGCAAGTCGGCGCCAGTCTACTGGCCTCGGCAGGCGTGGTCGGTCTGATTGCGGGCTTTGCGGCCAAGCCCGTGTTCAGCAACATGATTGCCGGGCTGCAACTCGCCCTGACTCAGCCCATCCGGCTCGATGACGTACTCATCGTCGAAGGCGAGTGGGGCCGGGTGGAGGAGATCACCGGCACGTACGTCGTGCTCCGGATATGGGACGAGCGCCGTCTCATCATCCCGCTGCAGTATTTCATCGAGAAACCGTTTCAGAACTGGACTCGCAGCAATGCCCAGCTTACGGGATCCGTGTTCTTCCACGTGGACTACGGCATGCCACTGGCACCGCTACGCAAGGAGTTGGAGCGCATCGTGCGCGCAGCGCCCGAGTGGGACCAGCGGTTCTTCAATCTGGTGGTCACAGACGCCACGGAGCGGACGATGCAGATTCGCGTACTGTGCACGGCGGCGTCATCTGGCCTGGCGTGGGATTTGCGCTGCCTGGTACGCGAAGGGCTGATCGACTTCATGCAGCGCGAATTCCCGCAATGCCTGCCGCGGCTGCGAATCGAGGACAACGACGATGCACCGCAGCGAACCACTCCTGCGTAAGTCTCCCGAGCGCGACTGTCGCGCATTTGGAGCCGGAAGCCGGCGTCCAACGCTGCCGTGGTCAGCCGTTGCCGCTATCGTTCGCGACGCAACGGGATTCGCATTGACGTAGCTCTCCCCCATCGGTTCCTCGGCTTGGCCGAAGATCCGTCCGACGCAATACGAGCACAAAGATCCGTATTGGGTTGACACCCGCCGTCTGAGTGACCATCCGAACAATCTCGCCTGACCATCGGCGAGGACTCCCTGCCCCGCCATCGGCTGTTTCACGTGAGGCCGCGTCCGGCACGTTGGCAGGATGTCTGAAATTGCTGCGTGAGGAGAAGGTCTGACGTGATCCGAGGGGGGAGCTGGATCAGCGACCGCCTGCGCGCAAGCAGTCGTTGTGGTTGGAAACCGGTGTGGAGAGTGCCAGAGGCCGGCTGCCGTCCTGGCGCAGCACGGCCTTGTCATGATCATTCCCGGTAGCGTTGCTATCGATTTGCCATGAGGTGGTCGGCCAATGCCTGGAAGGCTGGATAGGTGATCGCATTGTAGCGCTCGCTTACGGCCACCGGAAGGGAGGCGAATCGAGCGATCACCATCTCGGCTTTGGGGTCGATGTAGATCACCTGGCCGTGAACCCCGCGCGCCGAGAAAGCCCCATCGGCATTATTGCTGACCCACCACATGTCGCGATAGCTCCCGCCGGGCATAGTCGCATAGCCGGCTTTTGCGAACTTGGCCTTGTCGCCGCCGTTTCGGACATCGGCAACCACGGACTTGGGCACGATCTGTTGGCCATTGAATCGCCCGCCCAGGCGCATCATTTCGCCGAAGCGGGCCATGTCGCGCAGGGTCGGGTTGAAACCGCCTCCGGCGAACTCCGTGCCAACGCTGTCGACCAGAATATAGGCATCTTGCTCGACCCCCAGCTTCTGCCAGATGCGCTCGGACAGCACTTCGCCCACAGACTTGCCGCTGGCGCGCCGGATCAACCACGCTAGCACGTCCGTATTCACGGTCTTGTAGGCAAAGGCATCACCATGCTCGCCCTCCTTCTTCAGGGTTTCCAGGAAACCATAGAACGAGGTTGGGCCGTTGTAGCCAGGCGGGCGTGGAAACACGCCTCCCGCCCGCACGTGTTGCCAGATTTCGGCGTTCTGATCTGCATAATTCTCCGAGTATTTGACGCCGACCGTCATATCCATCACCTGGCGCACCGTCGCGTCGCCGTAGGCCGTGTCCTTGAGCTCCGGGATGTATTTGGAGACCAGCGCATTCTCATCAAGCTTGCCTTCGGCCACCAACATCGCACCCAGGGTGCCGACGAACGATTTAGTTACCGACATGGCCGTGTGTGGCTGACGCGGGTTCATGACACCAAAGTAGCGCTCATAAACGATCTGGCCTTTGTGCAGCACGACGATCGCATCGGTGTAGTTCGCCTCGAGCGACTGCGCCCAAGTCATGGTGTCAGTGCGTCCCAGTGGCGTGAACGTGATGCCGTCTATGTCGCGGCGCTCGGCGCGCGGCAATGTCGATGTTGCGCCGTCACCGCGTCTGACATTGGTGCTGGGCACAAGTTGGCGGAAGTTGGCAAACGACCAGCGAATCTGCGGGAACGTGTAGAGCGTCATATCCGCTTGCCGGATCAGCTTGTCCGCCGGCGGCGGTGAACCGGTCATCCAGCCCATCTTTACAGGGTCCGAATCCGCGGCGCTAAGCGGCGGACCGGAGGTTTGCGCCTGCGCAATACTGGCGCAGCATGCAGCCGTCAAGGCAGCGAGGATCGATTTGAGCTTCATGGTTTGTCTCCCATTGAATGATTGGATGGATGGCCAAGGGCATGCCGAGGCAGAGCGGTTCCGTGCGCCGATTGCGCCAGCCTCATGGGGCCGCGTGCGTGCTGCCGTCGCACCTATGCGATGTCCCTCATTCGAGCAGACGCGGCCACCCTGCGCGCGAAGCGTTTTCGCCATTGTTCGTCTCTGCTTCATTGTTCGCAGGGCCCGCGGGACCCGCCGCGGGACGATGCGTGATGACGCACGCATGGTCGGATATTGCCGACGTGACAGGTAGAGCAAAATCCGCCAGAATTAGAGTCAATCCCGCCACATCCCAAGTTGCACCAGAATGCCCACCGCTTACCTGCTGTGCTACCCGTCCGCCGCCTTGTCGGTGATCTCCACGGCTGCCGACACGCTGTCCATCGCCAACACACTGGCCTCCATGCAGGCGGGCCGTCGCGGCCGCGCGGCGCCGTTCCAGTGGCACATTGCGGCATCTGAGCCGCGCCGCTGGCAGGCGCTGGCAGACGTGCTCCGCTGCGATTGCGTGACGCTGGCCGAACTGGCTCGTGCGGACAAGAATGCGATGGTGGTCATTGCACCGCCGATCTTTGATCACATTGCCGGGCTGGAGCATGGGCTGTCGCTGCTGGACCGCGAGCGTGCCGCCATCGCCAGCGCGGCGGCAAAAGGCGCGCTGCTGGTGGCGCCATTTACCGCGGTGGCACTGTTGGTTAACTTGGGCCTGCCCGCGCAACGCCGGCTCGCTGTGCCCTGGGTGTTTGGTACCTGGATGCGCCAGGTGGAACCGGCGCGGCGGCTGCAGGCCGATCAGGCCGTGGTCAAAAGCGGGAATGTGTTCAGTTCGCGCGCGCTGGATCACGTGCATGCCCTGTTGCAGCAAGCTGTGGCCCGTACCGCCGGCAAGGCACTGGCGCGCACGCTGGGCAACACGCTGCTGGACCAGCCTGCGCGGGGCGAAGCGCTCGACATATGGATCAAGGTCGGTGATGCTCCGCGCGAAAGCGTGGTCTTGCGGGCACGCCGCTATCTGCAGCAGCATTTGGCAGAACCCTACGATCTCGGCCGGTTGGCCGCCGTGGCGTCCACCAGCGAGCGCACCTTGCTGCGGCACTTCATGAAATCCGTCGGTATGTCGCCGCTGAAGTTCCTGCATCGCCTGCGCGCCGAACGCGCCTGCCATTTGCTGGAAGTGACCACGCTGAGCCTGACAGCCATTGCCGAGCAATGCGGCTACCAGGACATATCGGCCTTTCGCAAACTGGTGCGCCACCATACTGGCCTGCCACCCGGCGCCCATCGGCGCGCCCATTCGGTGCGCGCCGAACTGCGCTCGGGCTGATGGTACCAACCCGGCATTCCCATGCGATCTGCAGTGGAAAGTGAGTGGCCGGTTTGGCCGAGCACGAGCCGGTCAAACTTCCTGAGTGAGTGACTCTTGCACCTTGGAAGCGCCGCGCCGATCTTTGTACAGCAGCCTGGCCGCACGCCAGTCCTCATGACGCCCCCGATTCGGAGTTGCTGGTGCGGGGCATGTGGGTCGCGATCCGCGACCCTCTGCTTCATTCCACCCGTTTGAATACCGGAATTGGTGGCTGCAGGCCGAGCGCATTGAGAAAGGCGAATGTTCTGCCGAGCGTGTCGTCGTAGGGTGTAAGGCCCTGCGCGCCCTTGGCGTGGCTGTTGAAAAAACCGTGCCCCTGCTCGGCGTATTCATGCAACTCGCAACTCCCGCCCGCAGCCCTCACTTTTCGGCAAAACTCCCGAACCGTATCAATAGGTACGATTCGGTCTGCATCACCATGTAGTATCAGCATTGGCGGTGACGCGGCCAGGTTCATTGCGCTGGGCGAAATCTTTGCCGCCTCTTCCCGCTGCAGTCCGATCCACGAAGCGAGCGGGACTAAGTCAACCGCCGGGTTGTAGAGCACCAGTGCTGCCGGTCGCGCCGCGGAGTCGGCGGACAATGCGGCGACCAGGGCCAGTTGCCCGCCGGCCGAGCCCCCCGCCAACACGATCTGTCCGGGATTGACGCCAAATCCGGCAGACTCGCGTCTTAGCCAGGCATAGGCATCCCGCGCATCCTCGACTGCGGCGACCGCAGTCGTGTTATCTCTGCAACTTACGCGGTAGTCAGCGAGCACTGCGACATAGCCATGCTCGACCGCCGCCTTCGCCTGAGCGAGGAACTGGGTCACCGACCCTCGCCGCCATCCTCCGCCGAAAAAGAACAGAATGGCAGGCCGGCTCACGGATGGACCGGCGGGCGCCAGCACGTGAGCGCGCAACTCCCGGCCGGACGCCGACGTGTAGACGCGGCTGATCGCACCCGGCACGCTTGGAGGTGCTGCCCCGCTCCCTGCACAGCTTAATTCGCCCGATAGTGTGCTGGGCAGCAGTGCAAACAGTCCGCCTTCCGGGGCTGCCCCACAGCCGGACGTGATGGTCAAAGCGAGGATGAGCGCAAGCGATAGGACAAAACGGCGAGAATGGGAGAGCGGCATCGTTTTCGCTGAGGTATTCGATGAGCTATCAGGCCCACATGGTTTGCTTCGTGCAGGAAGGCTGTTTGCGGGCGAAGCGGCGTCGCCACAGCAGCGACGGCAGGGATTCTCGCCAGGCAAGACCCGCATCCGTCCGCTGTACGCCCCTTTCGACACGAACATCATCTCCGATTGCCGCATCGCATGTGACATTGTTCGCGGGAGAGTGGGCGGCACTGAACCGCCATGTCAGCCCACAAGTCTCCGCAGGTTCCGAGGGGGGTCTCTTCGTCAGCCCCGATTGCCGTTCCTGTCGCGTCAATTCCCGCCAGGTCCCGAGATGCCACGCTCGATGGTCACTCGATCGAACTCCGGAGCCGCTTGCGCAACCGATTGCTCGAACGCTTCGGCGTTATGCAACAGGCGCTGCACAATCGCCGGCTCGCTCGACGCTCTGTCGTACTTTTCACCGGGATCCCGGCCGAGGTTGTAGAGCGTTGGCTTGTCCAGCTTGCTTGGCTTGCCAACCTGGGGGAGGCGGCCGCTGACGTCGTAGAGATTGATCTTCCAGTCACCTTCGCGCCATGCTTGCAATCTGCCCTTGTAGTAGTAGGGGAGTACTTGGCGCGGACTCGGTACCTGGCCGCGCAGCGTCTTTCCAAGGTCGACGCCGTCGATGACCGCGTCGGGCAGCTTGGCCTTTGCCAGCGCAACGACGGTCGGCAGGAAATCGTAGGTCGCGCCAATGCCGTCCACCACGGCGGGCCGGATGGTTCCGGGCCACCAGAATAGCGCTGGTATGCGTGAGCCCCCTTCATATGTCGACGCCTTGCCATCGCGCAGGATGCCAGCAGAGCCCACGAGTTCTTCATACAGAACCCAGGGGCCGTTGTCGCTGACGAACACGACGAGGGTGTTCTTGGCGCTACCGCTTCGCCGCACCGCCTCCAACACCCGGCCCACGCTGTGATCGAGTTCCGCTATGGCATCGCCCACTGGGCCACCTTTGCTGCTGCCAACGAACTCCGGGGCCGGCATATGCGGGAGGTGGGGCTTCTCGTACCCAACCCAGGCCAGGAACGGCTTGTCGTGCTTCTGGCTAATGAAGCTGACGACCTGGTCAGTCAGCCGCTTGTTATACCGAGGTTGATCAACAGGCCGCTCGATGACCTGGTCGCGATAGTCGACCGTCCCATTGGCCACGACGCGCTCGCTCGAGATCAGCGGCGAATTCCAGTACTCGTTCTTGGGATTCTTGAAGGCCGCGACGGCCTGCCGGTAGTACAGCGCAAACAACTCCTTGGGCGAATCGCCTCTTGCATAGCGCTGGCGCAATTCCTTGACGCTCACACTGCTGGGCGTGCCGACGAAATACGCGTCGTTCGACATCGGCATGCCCCACCAGGTATCGAAGCCATGCCGCGTAGGGTAGGCGCGCGGGGCATCGCCCAGATGCCATTTCCCGAACAGGGCGGTGGCATAGCCGGCGTCACGCAACAGACTGGCAACGGTCACTTCCCGATCGGGGAAGCCGAAGGGATCGCCGTCGATCTGGACACTGTTGATGGCCCCATACAAGCCCGAGCGGGTTTCGACGCGCCCCGTCAGCATGGCTCCCCGGCTGGGCGAGCAGACCGGCGAGCTGACATAAAAATTGGTCCACCGCTGGCCCTCGGCAGCCATTCGGTCCAGGTTCGGCGTGCGAAATACGGGATGGCCGTAGCTGCTGAGATCCCCCCAGCCCAAGTCATCGGCAATCAGAAGGACAACGTTGGGGCGGGTATCGGGGGCGGCCTGTACCAGGGAGAGCGGTGCGGCGAGCACCAAGGCGCCCAGTGCACGAAGCGCACGAAGGCACGGGGCGTTTCCCGCGCGTGCGCCGGTCCTGCGCCGGGCCCATGTCGGCCATGCTCGGTCCAGTGTGGCAATTCCAGTTCCTATTGCTCCATCTTTCATCTTCTCTCTCCTTTCTCCTTCAACCTCCGCCGGGCACGGCGGCCATCGTCTTTTGCTGCCGCTGCCTTGCCTGCCAGGCGTCCTGGTCCATCACCAGCCGGAAGCCTAGGTGCGACATACTGGTATACGGATCAGCCCCCTGCCTGGCACTCGGGCGATAGCTCAGGCAATAGTCCTGGTTGCAAAGGAAGGAGCCGCCGCGAATCACGCGCCTGGGCGCTCGCGCGGGAACACCAGGCTCCGAAGGATCCCAGCTATCCGCCGGCCCCAGCGGATCAATCTCTTCCTGCCCGATGCTGGCAACCCGCTTAAATTGGTCGGCACGATACCAGTCCGCGCCCCATTGCCAGGCATTACCAGTCATGTCGTAGAGCCCGTACCCGTTGGCGGGAAACGTACCGACAACGCTCGTGCCCAGCGCCCCACCCGCCTTGGCGCTCACCACCGGAAAGGGTTGCGACTGCTGACCCTGCCAGACATTGGCCATCTGCTCGCCGCCAGGTGCGAACTGGTCGCCCCAGGCGTAAGTCGCTTGCTCCAGACCGCCGCGCGCCGCGAACTCCCATTCGGCTTCTGTCGGCAGGCGCCTGCCGGCCCATCTGGCGTAGGCTTGCGCGTCGTCATAAGAAACCTGTACGACGGGGTGGTTGTCTTTTCCTTCGATTGTGCTGTCGGGGCCTTCCGGGTGGCGCCAATTCGCGCCAGGCACAAAGCGCCACCAGCGCGAGGAGTACTGCAGCGGAACCGGGCGGTCTGTGCCAACGAAGACCATGCCCCCCGGCACCAGCGCGCTGTCGGGCGGCTGCGGCGTGCCCGCTGGAACCTGAACCTTCAGCGTCTCCCAATCCGGCTTCTTCTCGGCGGTGGTGATATAGCCGGTCGCCGCCACGAAAGCGCGGAACTCGGCGTTGGTCACATGATGCTGGTCCATCCAGAAGCCGTGCACGCGCGTTTTGTGCGCAGGGCGTTCGTTGTCCCTCGCGAGCCGGTGGTTGCTGCCCATCAGGAATTCGCCGCCGGGAACCCACGCCATGCCCCGCGGGCCGGCAACACCATCGCCGAGCATGACCCTCGGCGCCGGCTTTGCGTTGGCCTGCCGGACAGGCTCAGCTGCCGAGTGGGCCACCCAGCCAAGCGCGATACCCATGGCGGCGAGAACGGCCACCGCGCCAACCCGAAGCAACATGCGCTGGCGAAAGGCCAGTACCGCCGCGCTCGCCGTGTTGGCGGGCGGCCTTCGGGCGCCCTTGTTTAATGTACTCACCTAGGCCAACCTCTTCCATTTTGCTGAAAGACACAGGAGCTGGCATCTCGGAATGCGCGTGCCTGCGTGAAAAAAGCCACCCGAACGCGGCACCTACCTCTTGGCGCCCTGGAGTGAACGCAGGACGTGGGCCGGGATCGGCGGCAGGGCTCCCCCCCCGGGG